>NZ_JADQAL010000019.1:0-49033 GCF_022129275.1 Psychrobacter sp. Ps3 | reverse complement strand
GCTTTAGCGCTGCCGTTATCCTGCGATAGCCGTACCTGCCTTTATGCTGGTGATACAGCTTAGTAATACGCTGTTTTAAGTCAGCATGCTTATCTTTATCACCAAGCCTTGCTCTATGATAGTAAAAGACGCTTTTAGGCATCTTAACGATGTCTAGCAAAGCTGATAAAGGATAGTCTTGCCTTAGTCCTTCGATGAGCCTTGCTTTTTGCCTGCTTGTTTCCTCTTCTGTTTGAGCAAGGCATCCAGCTTTTTTAGGTAGGCGTTCTCCGCACGTAGGTACTCATTCTCACGCTTCAATTCTGCTAAGCTTTTTTCATCATCTGGCTTGTCTGTGATAAAGGGTTTACTCATGGTAGCTCTACCTTTGCGTTTAGATGTTAGTCCAGACATACCTTGTAGCCGATACGCTTTGTGCCAGTGACTAATAAGCGCCGGTGAGCTGATGTTATACCTTAACGCAACTTCCAATTGACTCAAGCCTTGGCTAAGCATCGTTGTAAGCACTTTGTGTTTAAACTCGCGACTATAGTAGGCTTTGCTGGTCTTTGGCTTTATAGCATCAATACCACCGCTTTGATATTGCTTAACCCATTTGATGACTATCTTATTATCTAGGTTAAATTCCTCAGCTGTAGCACGACCAGTATGTCCTTGCATATAGTATGCGATGACTTGAAGCTTATAGTCTAGATTATAACGCATAAAAATACCCCATAAGTTGTGTCCAACTTATGGGGGTCAGTTCAAAGTAGTGAGGATTTTTTTGCGTTGTGTTAAATCGTTTTTTTAAATGATATGTACGTGTCTGACGCTATAGTCCATTCATCTTAAAAGTGTTATAGCGCTACTGGTATAAATTTTACTGGCGTGCTGCGTTCCTTCGATGCTGCGCAACTTATGTTTTAAAAAGAGCATTCCAGTAGCGCGTTTAATAGATTCATAACATTTTTATCTTCAACTGACGTTATCATTTAGAGGAACGCTTCGAACCTCTGCCCCCTTTGCCCCCTCTGCCTTTAGTAGGTCGCTTACCTTTACCGACAGAACTCTTACCGCCGGTAGCCTTACCACGTCCAAAAGGGCGACCACCTTTAGAAGCCGCCGGAGTTTTAGCGCCATTCTTGGAGCGCTTACTATTTTCTTTTGTACCTTTTGATTGTGAAGAGCGATTATTATTATATTTTTTGCGGCGTGTATTAGCAGACCTCTTAGAAGCGTTACTGTCCTCTGACGCAGAGCCTTCTATCGACTTAAGTAAAACGGACATCTCTTTTTGGGTCAAGTCGCGCCAGTCTCCAATAGCAAGACCCTTGAGATTGACATTCATAATCCGCGTACGCTCAAGCTTGACGACTTCATAGCCAAAATGCTCACACATACGGCGGATTTGACGGTTTAGGCCTTGCACTAAAGTAATGTTGAACACCGTGGGCGCTACTTTAGACACTGGGCATTTTTTGGTCATTTGTCCCAAAATCGGTACCCCGCCTGCCATACCCTTAATAAAGCTCTCAGTGATTGGCTTGTTTACTGTTACTAAATACTCTTTTTCGTGGTTATTACCGGCCCGTAATACCTTATTGACCAAATCACCATTGCTGGTCAAAAATATCAAACCTTGCGAGTCTTTATCCAAACGGCCAATAGGAAAGATACGTATCCCATGTCTGACAAAATCCACGATGTTATTTTTTTCAGCTTTTTCCGTCGTACTCACGATACCAACTGGCTTATTGAGTGCAATAAATACAAAGTCATCAGCGTCTTGCGGCTCAATGAGCTGTCCGTTGACTTTTACTGTGTCTCCAGGCATCACTTGATCGCCGATTTGAGCCCGCTTGCCATTGATATATACGTTGCCTTGCTCAATAAAGCGGTCCGCATCTCTACGAGAGCAGATACCACTTTCTCTGATGTATTTATTTAAGCGAGTTGAGTTATTGAACATAGAGCACCGTTTTAGCTGATGAAAAGCTTTTATTGCCAAGAAAGCTTATATTAAATGAATGAGTCGTAATGTATGAGTAGAACTGAGTTGATTTTATTATATAGGAAATTGAGTATTAGTTTTATTTCGAGCAGCCTGTATCCATTATAGGGTTAACCAGAATGACTTTAAAATATCTTATTGATGCTTTTAAAGTCTCAAACCTATACGAATGAGCAGTAGATGTAGCGATCATCTAACGATTAGAACCAACCGCTCTGCAAAAGGTGCTCGGTATTACTCACTTTAAAGCCCTCACATAAATCATAAAAGGCTATCGGGTCTTCTATATTATCGAGCAAATCTCGTTTGTTTAGTGCCACAAATAGCGCTAAAGCATAAGCGGCGCTGTGAATAGACTTTTTGGGATTGAAGGTGATATCGGTAAAGGCTTGATACTGCATTACCTCGCTATGGAGCTGTGTATTTTGTTTAAGCGCGTTGACGTATAGCCAATCATAAAACATGGTTAGCGGCTCTAAATTCCACTCCATCCCAGAGTCATTGTAACCAATAAGCTGACCTGAATGGTGTAAGCGCTCATCTTTTTTGGCTTGTCTTGACGGCGCATCAAGCAGGTCAGTAAAGGGGCCACCGCGCTCAAACACCTTACTCGCCTGAAAGATATTCTCCACGCTATATTGCCCGCCACTGTGCTCATCAGTGAGCTGCAAACTGAGTGGGCTGACTAAGAAACTTAACTTATTGCCCGATTTACTTGATAGCTCTAAAACATTATTAAAGCCGTATTTTTTACGGATGACCTGATGCAAGTTGTTGATAGATTTTTTCTTTTGACGGCTGGCAAATCCGACATGGCGCTCAAAGCGAACCATATCTGTTTTGACTAGGTTGTCACTATTGACTCTGGGCATAAATACCGGTCTTTGTTCTACAGCGTTTTGATTTTGTGGCATGGTTTATAGTCTTTATTCGATTTCGATAGGCATTATAGCAAGAGTTGAGTTGATATTGGCTTTGATAACGACTCGCGGGTGATATAACCTTCAACCTCGCTACAAGGCCAACGTTTATTGTTATCCTGAGCCTGTTAGCCTGTTAGCCTGTTAGCCTCTTGATTTAATTAAAGCGGTCGTCAGCCAAATTCAGTATTGAGTTAACTGCAGTTCTGGCTTATGCTTTTTGATGGTTTATTGATAAGAGAAAGTATTATGTTTGCACATATCGACTACTACCCTGGCGATCCTATTTTAAGCTTGATGGATAAGTTCGTCGCTGATAGCAATCCGCATAAAGTCAATTTAGGCATCGGCATCTATTACGATGAAGCTGGTAAGCTACCGGTGCTTGAATGCGTCAAGACGGCTGAGCGCATGATCGCCGATCCGGTCACCCCGCGCCCCTATCTGCCGATGGCAGGATTGCTCGGGCATCGGGTCGCTTGTCAAAACCTACTCTTCGGTCAAGACTCTAAAATATTAGCACAGAAGCGGGTGGCGACTATTGCTACCCTTGGCGGTTCAGGCGCGCTCAAGGTCGGCGCTGAGTTTATTCGAGAATGGTTTCCGCAGTCTAAATGCTACGTCAGTGACCCAACTTGGAGTAATCATATTGCTATCTTTGCAGGCTGTGATATCGAAGTGGGCAGCTACCCTTATTATGATAACGCTACTAGTCGCCTAAAGTTTGAAGCAATGCTCGATTTTATTGACCAACTAAACCCGTATGACGTAGTGCTTATGCATCCTTGTTGCCACAACCCGACAGGTATGGATCTATCTACTGAGCAATGGGATAAGGTGTTGGATATTATCAAACAGCGCCAGCTTATTCCCTTTATGGACATTGCTTATCAAGGCTTTGGCGAAGATATGGAGCAAGACGCTTATGCTATACGTAAAGCGGCTGATATGGGTCTGCCGGTATTCGTTAGTAACTCGTTCTCCAAAAACCTATCACTATATGGTGAACGTGTTGGCGGTCTCTCTGTAGTTTGCCCCACTAGCGATGAGACTGAGCGTGTGTTCGGGCAGCTCAACTACACCGTGCGCCGTATCTATACCAGCCCGCCTTCGCACGGTGGTCATGTGGTCGACATCGTGATGAATGATGAAGAGCTACAGCAGCAATGGGTAAGCGAGGTCTATGGGATGCGCGATCGTATCCAAGCAATGCGCTTAAAGCTTAAATCGGTATTAGAGGCTAAGCTGCCTGAGCATAATTTTGGCTATTTGACTCGGCAAAAAGGCATGTTCAGCTTTACTGGTCTTACAGCGGCGCAGATTGAGCGTTTGCAAAATGAGTTTGGGGTTTATTTGGTGTCCAACTCGCGGATGTGTATGGCAGGTCTTAATGTCAATAATGTCGACTACGTCGCTGAGTCGATCGCGTCGGTGCTCACAAATTAAAAGTTGAGCGGTCAGAACAGCTTATCGCTTTAATTACATTAATCACATCATTAATTAAAAAAAGGACAGAATAACTATATTCTGTCCTCTTTCATTTTCAGTCTATTTAAAATCAATTGCTAATTAATTTTAAAAAAAGGTAATGATTACGCAAGCATACCACCATCCACGAGCACACAAGCGCCAGTAGTATAACTCGACGCGTCTGACACTAAGTACAATACGGTGCCTGCCATCTCATCAGGGTCGGCCACGCGCCCTAGCGGAATCGCATGTAGTGCCATATTTAATACTTTATCATTTGACGTCAGTGCTGAGGCAAATTTGGTATCAGTAAGGCCTGGTAATAAAGCGTTGACACGGATATTGAACGGGCCACATTCTTTGGCAAACGATTTAGTCATGCTGATAACAGCAGCTTTGGTAATTGAATAGATGCCTTGCTTGTCACCAACGACAATGCCGTTGACCGAGGCGGTGTTTAAAATAACGCCGCCGCCCTGCTCTTTCATCATTTTGCCCGCTGCAATAGACATAAAGAAATAACCACGAATATTGACATCGACAGTCTTTTCAAATGCGCCCAAATCAGTATCTAAGATATGGCCATAATAAGGGTTGGCCGCGGCATTATTGACTAAGATATCGATTTGACCAAATTCGCTTTTGATGTGCTCAAAGATGGCATCAATCTGATCCATCTCGCCGACGTGACAAGCATAAGCACTGGCTTTATCGCCGTTCTCTACAATACTATCAGCAACCGCTTGGCAAGCGTCAATCTTACGGCTTGAAACGATAACGTGCGCACCGCGTGATGCCAGCAAGCGCGCAATAGATTCGCCAATACCGCGACTCGCGCCTGTAACTAAGGCAATCTTCCCTGTTAAATCAAATAAATCTTTCATTACTCCTCCATAATATTCTTAAATATCTAATGATTACGCTAACATACCACCATCTAAAGTAAAGGCATGACCATTCATAAAGCTGCTCTCATCGCTGGCAAGCCAAGCGATAGCGCCTGAGATTTCTTCTACTTGACCTAAGCGGCGCAGCGGACTGGCTTTAATAGTGGCCTGCTGAGCACGCTCATCCATTTTTGCCATGGTGTTCTGTACCATCGGTGTATCAATGAAGCTTGGGCACACGGCATTGAAGCGAATGTTTGCGCGAGCATACTCGTGAGCCGCTGACTTTGTGAGCCCCATAACGCCATGCTTAGCTGCACTATAAGCAGATAATAATGGCGCAGAGCGCAAGCCTGCGATAGAGGCCACATTGATCACATGGCCGCCGCCATTAGGCGCTAAGCAAGCAACTGCCGCTCGCATACAGTGCCAAACGCCTTTGAGATTCACCGCGATATTACGATCAAAATCGTCATCGCTCAGCTCATGCATCGGTTTGGGTGCATGGTCGATACCGGCATTATTAATGACCACATCAAGGCCACCAAGCTCGCTCATAGCGAACTTAAATAGCGCGCGAACATCATCACCATCGGTGACATCGACTCGTCTAAAGGTAATGCTATGATTGGCCTCTAGCGCTTCTTTATAGACGCTATCACCAAGCTCTTCGTTTCTATCGCCGATCAAGACCTTTGCGCCGCGACTGGCTAATAACTTAGCGCTCGCCGCACCAATGCCTGAGGCGCCGCCCGTAATCAAAATGCGTTTGCCTGCAACGTTTGAGGCAGGTAGGTTGCTTAAATTGTTTGCTGCAAGTCCATTGCTAGTCATCAGTTATTCCTTTACTTGTAAAATAAGTTTGCCAAAGTTTTCACCATTAAATAACATCATTAGCGTCTCTGGGAACGTCTCAATCCCTTTGACGATATGATCTTTTACAGTGATATCTCCTGCTTGAATCCAGCCGGCGATATCTTTCATCGCTACCGGGTACTCTTTGATATTATCAAACACGACGATGCCTTCCATACGCGCGCGATTGACCAGCAAAGATAGATAGTTGGCAGGGCCTTTGACCGCTGTCGTATTATTATACTGACTAATCGCACCGCAAATCACAATACGCGCATGGACATTAATTTGAGTTAAGACGTCATCTAGAATCTCGCCACCGACGTTATCGAAATATACATCAACGCCGTCAGGACATGCTTGCTTAAGCGCTTTTTTGACGTTCTCGTTTTTGTAATCGACCGCGGCATCGAAGCCTAACTCATCAATCAAAAACTGACATTTCTCAGGACCACCGGCGATACCAACGACACGGCAGCCTTTGATTTTGGCGATTTGGCCAACTAGGCCGCCGACAGCTCCCGCCGCTCCTGAGACCACTACCGTCTCGCCAGCTTTGGGCTCGCCGGTCTTTAGCAGACCGAAATAGCCGGTCATTCCTGGCATACCGAGTACGCCAAGATAATAAGGCAGCGGCGCTAGATTCGGATCGATCTTATACAAACCCTTGCCATCACTGACCGCATAGGACTGCACACCGTTATGACCAGAGACGAAATCACCAACGTTGAATTTGTTATTATTACTTTCGATGACTTCGCCAACCGTACCAGCGCGCATGACATCGCCTATTTGCACCGGCTCAATGTAGGATTTGGCATCGTTTAACCAGCCGCGCATCGCAGGGTCAATAGAGATATAATCAATTCTAATTAAGATCTTGCCATCACCAATACTAGGTACTTCGGTCTCGGTATAGTCCCAAGTATCGCGGCTCGGTTTGCCTGTCGGTCTCTCTTTGAGTCGCCACTGCTTATTGATCGGTGTATTTTCAGCTGTCATTATTTATTCCTTTAAATTAATTTTGTGTTCGTGCCATTTATCGAGTCTAAAACCACTCTACTTCCATATCGGTACAGACTGAATTATCGTTGTTTAATAAGTCAATATCACGCTGAATCGTTGGCAACTCCCAGTCGATAAAGTATTTGGCCGCTTGAATTTTACCATGGTAGAAGTTTTGCTTATCGCTCGCCTGTTCCTGAGCCAATAGCTGCTCAGCTGTGCTTGCTTGACGAATCCACATCCAGCTCACCACGATTGAGGCAAAGATATTCATCAATGCTTGCGCGTTACCCGTCAATGTCAGCGCTTTTTCGGTCGGTAGTATTTTGCTTAAATGCACAAGCACTTCATGCAAATGCTCAGTGTAAGGCATCAGCTTGCCTGCGAGCTTCGCCGACTCAGGCGTCGTGATACTTTGCAAGTCATTAGTAATCTCACGCTTAAGAACTTGCATCCCTAAGCCTTGATTTTGCCAAATTTTACGAAATGACAAATCAAGCGCCTGTACGCCGTTCGTGCCTTCATGAATAGGGTTCAGACGGTTATCACGCCAGAATTGCTCGGCATGATATTCGCGTGTATATCCGGCGCCGCCTAATACCTGAATGCCTAAATCATTGGCTTTGGGCCCATACTCTGATGGCCAAGCTTTGATCACTGGCGTTAATAAATCTAATAATTCGGATAGCTCGTTCTGTAGCGTGTCATCATCGCTGGTATTGATACGGTCAATTAAGTTTGAGCCGTACAGACACAATGCTATTGCGCCTTCGGTATAAGCTTTTTGCGCAAGCAGCATCCGCTTGACATCGCCATGATTGATAATAGCCGTAGCGTCATGCTCAGGCTTATTGTTCGGAGCGATACGGCCTTGGGTTCTGTCTTTAGCATAATCAAGCGAGTACTGATAGCCACGATAGCCGATCATCGCCGCGCCAAAGCCGACACCGATACGCGCTTCATTCATCATCTTAAACATATAGCGTAGACCAAAGTGCGGCTCGCCGACTAGGTAACCATAACATTCGCCTTTATCACCGAAGCTCAGCGCGGTAGACGTCGTACCGCGGTAGCCAAGCTTATGCAGCAGCCCTGTCAAATGTACATCGTTACGCTCGCCGATGGAGCCATCCTCTTTTAAGCGATACTTCGGCACTACAAAGAGCGAGATGCCCTTCACGCCGGCAGGTCCGCCTGGGATTTTGGCCAACACTAAATGCACAATATTGTCAGACAGCTCATGGTCGCCGCCTGAGATGTAGATTTTGCTGCCTTTAATGCGATATGAGCCGTCTTCTTGCTCGGTGGCAGTTGTTTTGATATCCGCTAGTGAAGAGCCCGCGTGCGGTTCGGTCAACGCCATCGTACCGGTGAACTCACCTGTCAGCATACGCGGCATAAAGGCATCTTTGACGTCCTCACTGGCAAAATGCGAGATAACATTGATCGCGGCTGTCGTCAAGAACGGATAAGCGGTAGTCGACGGATTCGCCGCCATAAAATAACCTGCGACTGCGGTCATTACCGTCTCAGGTAGCTGCATACCACCAACTTCAAAAGAGTAACGACCAGCGATAAAGCCGGAGTCACGAAAAGCATCAAAGGCGACTTTGACATCGTCGATCATGCTGACGGTTTTGCCATCGAACTGCGGCTCATCTTTGTCCGCGAGATGATTGTGCGGTAAAAACAAATCCGTCGCGATCTTATCTGCAGTATCTAGCACGGCATCAAAGGTTTCGCGGTTATGTTCTGAAAACTTAGTATGTTCAGTTAAACGCTCAACATCTAATACATCGTAGAGCTGGAAAGGTAGTTCATATTCGTTAATTAAAGTATCGGTCGCCATAATATTCCCTTGTTATTAAAGCTCATCATTAGCATTAGAGTAATCATAAGCTAAATTTTTGCTTTACCGTATTGTCATTTATGACATAATTGAGGTGAAAAACGACATTGGTATGACACTGGTATAAAGAGTGCCTGCATAATAATAGTCAATAAGGAGAGTAGCCAATGCCGCAAACCAAGCCCTATGAAGTGATTATCCTCGGATTTGATGGCGTGCTCGGTAGCGTGCTTTCAGGAGCGCTGGACTTGTTTTCTTTTACTGGCGTCAGCTGGCAGCGTTTTTTGGATTTAGAAGTAAAGCCAAAGTTTAAGGTGCAGATTGCAAGCCTTGGCGGTGTGGATATTACCGCCAGTAATCGGCTAGTGATTCAAGCACACTGCGATATCACTACAGTGAGCAAGTGTGACTTACTCCTTATCCCAACCATTGGCGACTCGATAGACAAGGTACTCAAACAAAACGCAAAGCTGCTACCGCATTTGCAGCGTTTGGCCGCAACTGAGGCTGATATCGCAAGCAATTGTAGCGGCGCTTTTTTTCTAGCTGAGGCAGGACTCCTCGATGGCAAAACCGCGACTACCCATTGGGGCTACGCTGATAAATTTAAAAGTGATTACCCCTTAGTTGACTTACAAGACAATCAGTTTGTCACTCAATCAGGGAATATATTTTGCGCGGCAGGAGGGAGCGCTTTTTATGATTTAGCACTGCTACTCATTGAGCGTTATTGCGGCCGCGAGGTCTCAACGCAAGTAGCCAAGACTCAGATTATTGATAGCAAAAGAGGCAGTCAAAACAGCTATACCAACGTGACGCTGCATAAGCCGCACGGCGATACACTAGTCAAACAAGTGCAAGAGTATATCGAAAACAACTTCGCTCAGCCGCTACAAGTCAGTGATTTAGCTACCATTGTCAATGTCACGCCGCGTACGCTGAATAGACGCTTTCAGACCAGTATCGATATGCGCCCTATTGAATATATTCAAGCAGTGCGAATTGAGCAGGCCAAGAGGCTGCTTGAATCACAAGCCGTCACTATCAAGTCGCTTGCCTATCAGGTTGGCTATAGCGATCTTTCCTCATTTACCCGGCTTTTTAAGCGAGCGACCGAGCTGACGCCAAAGGAGTATCGAGATAAGTTTTCGCGGCTAGCGATTTAAAGACGAAGTCTTGCAAGCCGCAAATTTAGGTTTTATAGCTGTATTCAATATAGCTGATCCAAAAATTAACGCACTAAAATCACCGGTGAGACTGTACTCGCCAAAATCTCAGTCGTCGTACTGCCTAGGAACATCTGCTGCCATTTAGAATGACCATAAGCGCCAATCACCATAATATCGATATGATGTTCTAGTTGAAAATTGAGTAGGCCATTGACCGCATCGCCTTGCGGCAGATGATGACAGTCAATACTATAGCCTGCATTTAGTAACTCTGCAGCGGCCGCGGATAGGCTATTTTTGGAAGTGCTATCGTGATTACCCACCATCACTAAGTGGCCTGGTAGCTTTTTTAGCACTTCGCTCTTAGCGATGCGTTTGATGACTTTGATAGCAGTTTTACTCGCGTCAAAAGCAATCATATAACTGCTTGGCTCTTGAAACGGCTCTGAACAAATCAAAATGGGTACATTCGATGCGCGCGCAACGGTTTCGATTTGACTGCCAATATTGATGCGGCTATTTTTGTGGTCCTCACCGCGGCGCCCCATGACGATCGCTCGGTTCATATCACTGAAATGCTCGATAGCAGGTAATAGCTTGCTATGACGCTGATAGATATCAACGGCGACATCGAAATGGCTATTGATATAGCTTTTTGCGTCATTCACCAAGGCGGCGCTATAATTGTTAGCCACCTTGGCTCGGCGTTCATCTATCTCCGACAACTCCTGTAATAGAATCTGACGACTGTCAACGCCAATGGTCCCTGAGAGGTCACGCCTAACTGAGGCTGGCACTTCGATTGTATTCAACAAAGCAACCGGCAGACTCAGCCGATTAGCGTACCATGCGGCGTAACCACAAATGGACTCGGTCACTGCCGAGCCATCAATACAAGCTAAAATATGTTGCGTCGCCATAATTTATCCTTAAATGCGCTGAGTGCATTATCCTAATATTGATACTCATATTTATAGCAGATTATTAACCCGTATTGATAGTATTTCTAAAATTTAAAACAAATATCTAATCTCTGATTTGTAATTGCTGCCAGTCTTCTCGGCTTATTCTATGTAGTACATGCGGCGCAAGCGGATGATTGGCGTTTAACATAGGGTGATCAAAGACCTGATTAGTATTAGTCATTCCTAAGCGCTGCATCAGGCGCTGTGACGGCTGATTGCTTATAGAGGTAAAGGCGACTACCTCCTCAAGAGCTAAGACGTCAAAAGCGTATTTTAGCGCGGCCTGTGCGGCCTCTAACGCGTAGCCGTTACGCCAATAGTCTTTATGCAGGCGCCATGCAATCTCTACACCTGTAAAAGGCATATCGGCGTGAATCTGATTTAACCCCACCATGCCAATAAAGGTATCAGCAGCACCCTCTTTAAGACTAACGGCCCAAAACCCCCAGCCGTTATCCTCAATCAGTTGTTGGCATTTATTGGCGATGAGATTACTTGTCTGTTTAGAGAGTACCTTAGGAAAATACTGCATGACTTCGCTATCCGCATTCATCTCGGCAAAAACTGGCAAATCACTAGGCTGCCATTGCCTTAACAGCAAACGTTCGGTTGCTAGCGTCGCAGTCGGTTTTATCATAGTTTGAAACCGCAATTAAGGTGGGTTTTGGGCTAGAGGAAGAATGGACTAAAAAATTATAGATAAATTGTTTACACCGTTTGAATCGCTTTAAACACTGACTCTATAACTCAAATCACCCGCCTCATCACCCGTCATTCCACGAAAACCCCAACAATGCGCAGGCTGCTCTTTAATGGTAATCTCAACATCGATCGTCTTGATACCAAGCTGAGATTCAATCTGCTGAAATAACGCTTTGATGAGCGCTTTTTGCGTGGCCATCGTCCGCCCTGCCATTATGTTGATTTCGATGACGGTATAAGCCGCTGACCGATCACTAGGATAATAAAAATCTTCCGCATTAAGCGGTACAAAACGCTGAGCCTTTTTGCCTTCTGGCATCCCTAGTACCGACTGCATACAGTAAGGTAGCAATAGTCATAAAATCATCCTTGATAGTGGTATATTAACGGTAAAAAGTAAGTACGTTCAGTTTGTCATCCACTCTTTACTACAAATAACTTCTTTAGCTAAAAACAAAGCAGACAAACATAGTTGCAAAAATAGCTGGGTTAAGCAATAACGATCTATACAACCTTAAGGTCACATTAAACTCAATAAAACTCTAAGACAATAAGCTCATTATATATTGAGAAAACTTCAAAAAAAGTAACGTAAGCTAAATAAACCGCTATGGTAGCAGATAGACTATTATTATGGTCTAAATAATACGCTTAGAGGTCAGCTATGAACATCTTAATTGCGCCCGACTCCTTTAAACAAAGTCTTGAAGCTCTAGAGGTCTGCCGGGCTATAGAATCTGGGTTTAGGCAAGTATTTACGGATGCTACCTACACGCTACTACCAATGGCTGATGGCGGCGAAGGCACTACTGCAGCGCTATCCTACGCGCTTGAGGGGCGCTGGATAACGACCAAGGTGCATGACCCTTTAATGAGAGCTGTTGATGCAAATTACTTGCTGCTAGCGGATAACACCGCGGTGATAGAAATTGCAGAAGCTTGCGGTTTAGCCTTATTGACGAGTGCCGAGCAAAACCCCTTAATAACGAGTAGCTACGGCGTAGGCGAACTTATCTTGGATGCGTTAGAGAACGGTGCACAGCGCTTTATCATAGGTTTGGGCGGTAGCGCTACTAATGACGCAGGCCTTGGTATGCTTATGGCTTTAGGCGTTAGATTTTATGATGCGAATGATAATGCGTTAACCCAAGGCGGCGCGCAATTAGCCAATGTGCAGCGTATCGATACCTCTACCTTACACCCAAAAACTAAAGCGTTACTGGCACAAAGTACGCGCCCTTTTGCAGTCGCCTGTGATGTAACTAACCCTTTATGCGGCGTCAATGGAGCTAGTGCTGTCTTCGGTCCACAAAAGGGCGGGAACGACAAGCAAGTCGCTATTTTAGATAAAGCACTAGCGCATTTTGCCCATATTTATGCACAGCAAAACATGCAAGATGATAATGATGACTATCAAAAAGTAGCAGGTGCTGGAGCGGCAGGTGGATTAGGGTTTGCGTTTATGGCTTTTCTTGATTCAGAGCTGCAATCCGGCTTTGATCTTATCGCTAAGGCTACGCGTTTATCAGCGCATATTGCTAAGGCTGACTTGGTCATTACTGGAGAAGGAAAGCTCGATGCTCAGACCATGATGGGGAAAGTCGCTAATGGTGTTGGCCTGATGGCAAAAGCGCAAAATAAACCGGTCATCGCAATCTGCGGTGCGGTTGACCATGAGGACTATCATAAAAGCGCTCATAATGAATCTGCCATGAACACTTTGTTCGCTGTGGTAATGCCTAGTATTCAGCAGCTTGCGCCTATTGATGAGGTATTCAATAGCGCTTATACCAATATCGAGACCACTGCTCTAAATCTTGCCGCAGCGATGCGTTTAGGGGAAAAACTGAACTAGGCCGCTGCTAGTCAGACTTTTAGTAGCGCATCCAAAAACAGTCTTATAATAAAACACCCCTTAGCTAAGCAATAACTAAGGGGTGTTTGTTACTCAGTTTTATACTAAAAAAACTTACTTAATGCGCATATCACCCGTCTCAACGAAACGCTGATGCCAAGACAAAGACTCTTCTAAGATATGCGGCGTTTGCATGCCGGCATTTTCAGCGGCAGAAGCACGATCGAAGTAATCTTGCAGCATCGGACGATAGTCTGGATGCGCGCAATTATCGATAATTGCTTGCGCGCGCTGACGTGGCGCTAAACCGCGTAGATCTGCCAAGCCCTGCTCAGTGACGATTACCATGACGTCATGCTCAGTGTGATCATGATGCGAGACCATCGGCGTAATACAAGAAATAGCGCCGTCTTTCGCCGTTGACGGGCTGACAAAGAACGAAGTGTAAGCGTTACGGGCAAAGTCTCCTGAACCACCTAGGCCGTTCATCATGCTCGTACCCATAACGTGAGTCGAGTTGACGTTGCCGTACAGATCGCACTCAATCATCGCATTGATCGCAAGCACACCTAGGCGACGTGAGACCTCAGGATGGTTGGTAATCTCTTGTGGACGTAGTACGATGCGCGCGCGCAGCTCTTCGATATTGGCATTAAAAGTCTCTAGCGCTACTGGGCTTAACGATAGCGCTGTCGCCGAAGCCATCGTCATTTTGCCAGACATAATCAGATCGAGCATACCGTCTTGTAGTACTTCGGTATAACCGGTTAAGTTCTCAAACGGACTATTCTCAAGTCCAGCTAGTACTGCATTAGCGACGTTACCGACGCCTGATTGGATCGGTAGTAGATTCTTCGGCATGCGGCCTTTTTTGACTTCCTCATGGAAAAAATCAATGATGTGGCTGGCGATTTTGTTTGATTTTTCGTCCGGATCAGCGAACTTACTGTTACGATCTGGCGAGTCAGTTAATACCACAGCGACCACTTTATCTAAATCGCAATGTAAGTAGGGTACACCGATGCGGCCACCTGGAGTGACTAGCGGAATTGGCTTACGATTGGGCGGCATACCGATATCGTTAAAGACATCATGCATACCCTCAAGCATTAAGCTCTGCTGAGCATTAACTTCTAGGATAATCTTATCGGCATTTTCAAGCCAAGCATTACTTGTACCAATTGAGGTCGATGGAATCAGGCGACCGTCAGGCAAGATACCAGCCACTTCTACCACCGCCATATGCATATCACCATAAAAGCCTATGGTGCTTTGCTGAGCGACGTGTGATAAGTGCATATCAAAATAAAAGGCTTTACCCGCGTTGATTTGCTTACGCAAGGCTGGCTCTGATTGATACGGCGTACGCCATTTGATGCCGTTAGCCTCTGCTAATACACCGTCACATTCGGTAGCAGTAGAGGCGCCCGTTAATAAACCAATTTGAAAGTCTTCACCGCGAGCGTGCGCCGCTTCCATGTGCTTAGCAAGGGCAGCTGGAATAGCTTTTGGATAGCCCGCCCCTGTAAATCCGCTCATACCAACATTCATATCGTTTTTGATAAAGCGAGCTGCTTCCTCAGCCGACATGATTTTTTTGTTTAGTCCTTCGTGCAGTACGCGACCTTCATGATTCATTGAACTCATATTATTTTCCTTCAACTTCCTTATTAAATTAAACTCTTAATACAGTAATAAGAGCGTGTAAAAACGACGCTACAAATGCAGCGTCCGTTTCATATTGAAAAACTAAGTCCTGGCTGTCGTATCAATCTTGCTTTGCTAACAAGGTCGTTAGCAGCTCATCGATTTCAACCTTAAATTCTTTATCTTCGCTTTTATTCGCGGCGATTTTAGCATTCTGCAGATTTTCGATAGCTTTATCGGTTTGATTTAATTCAATTTGCAAAACTGCCATCGAAAAAGCTATCGAAGCTAAGTGATCCTTGGCATTGATAGCTTGCGCTTTGGCTAGTGCTTTATCATAAATAATAAGTGCTGCATCAAGATCTTCGGTAAAATCTGCCAATGTCTCCCACTGCTCGGGATGATCTTTATCCGTATCTTCATTGTCCACACAGAGCGCTTTTAGCTCAGCATAAAACCCGTCAAAGGCGGCTTGATCGCCTATTCGGTCTGCTTCTAACAGCTCTTCAGCTAACAGATAGATAGCCTTATAAATCTTCGTATTGATTTTGCGATTGCTCATCAGCGGGACTCTTAACTCTGTAACTCAGGATAGATGACTTTAGTGTCAAATCTTTTAGTAGAAGTCGCTTTATTAAAAAAGACAGGATAGCCGGTATCATGTCTTTTCAGCTCAGCTGCTACCTACTCAGCTGCGATAGCGATCATCTCAACGAGTAACTCGGGGCGCGCAAGAGCAGACTCACCGCAAGCACGAGCTGGTGGCTGCACCCCTTCAAACCACTTATCATAAACCTCATTCATCGCGGCAAAGTCTGCCATATCCTTAATCCACACGGTCACCGAGAGAAGTTTGGATTTGTCACTACCGACTTCGTTGAGTAAGCTCTCAATCTTCTCTAAGCAAGTGAGCGTTTGCGCTTTGATATCGTCTTCCGCGTTGCCGACTTGACCACACAGATAAATGGTCTGATTGTGAATGACGGTTCTGCTCATACGCTGAGTGCTATGGAGCTTCTTAATCATGGGTTGTCCTTAAGTTATTAAGCAAAATTTATTGAGCAGATGATTAAAACACCAGTCATCAATAGGGCAAGCCAAATGGCGGCTAAAAATATAGCGTTATTTTTTGGTGAAACGCTGAGCATTAAATGGCGCAACATCCACAGTCAACGGCTTGTTATGGATCAGCTCTTCAACTAGGCGACCAGTGATAGGCCCTAAGGTGAAGCCTTGATGACTGTGCCCAAAAGCAAACCATAACTTGTCGTGCTTATCGGCAGGTCCGATAACCGGTTTCATATCTGGCATACAAGGACGCGAGCCGGCCCACGCCTCGCTCTCTACCGCGTCTTCTAAAGGTAGAATTTTGCGAGCCAGCTTGAGTACGGTCTTGAGTTGGCCGAAGTTCTTTGGCGCGTTCATCGTCGTCATCTCAGCGCCCGTCGTGATACGAATGCCTTGCTGCATCGGCCCCATGACAAAGCCTTTATCCATATCGAACATACTATGATGAATGGTATTTTTTTCATGGAGTTTAAAATGCTGATGATAGCCGCGCATAGGGAATAGTGGCAGAGTATAGCCCAGTGGTTTTATCAGCTCATTGGACCAAGGACCTGCAGCAATGACCAGATTATCACTATAGTAAGTGTCGGTATCAGTGACCACTTTCCAGCCCTGAGCCTCATTACTGTTGTCAGGCTGAATCTCGGTGACATTGCTTTCAAGTATCGAGCCGCCCATCTGCTCGAAGTTCTTAGCGTAAGCTTTGACTAGGAAGCTTGGGTTAGACACCTGCCAAGAGTTTAACCAATGAATAGCGCCGACAAAACCGTCAAAATTAGCATTTGGTTCTAAGGCTTTTAACTCTTCTAAGCTGAGTACTTTATGCTCTACGCCTTGCGCGCGGTCGACTTCAGCGGTATCGGCAGCGGCTTTTAGTGTCTCTTTTGAGCGATGCAGCTGCAACCAACCATCACGAGTGATAAGCTCATCAGCGCCAGATGCCTCAATCATCGTTTGATGCTCGCTAGTACAATGCGCAATCAAGGTTTGCCATTCACTCTCAATCTTCTTGACTGAGGCCGGCGATGAGTACTTCCAGTACTGTAATAGCGCCTGATGGTAACGCAGAATAGCCGGAACTCGGTAGCGTATATCGGTGCCTTGATTGGGCAGGACGCGAAACACTTCAGTAATCTGACGCGGAAAAGGATGGGTATGGATAGCTTCGCGTTGAATAAGACCAGCATTACCATACGAGGTCTCAAGACCTGGCAGCTTTCTGTCGAGCATTAGTACTTTAGAATTGTTCTTTTGTAGATGCCAAGCAGTTGAGGTGCCGACCATGCCCGCACCAATAACAATAACGTCATAACGCATAACATACCCTTCAAATAGTAAAAACCATGCCGTAGTAGCAGTTTTTAGGTAGATGAGACAGAAAATTTAAAGTGGTTATGGTAACGCATTATAGCGAATATTAAAGCACTAATTAACAATAAATTTTTCAATGAATTACTTTTAGTTATATACAAATATAAATCTAATAACTTAAAGATATTCTAGCTATTTTTTTAAGTGTATTTGAGCAGTATTTAGGCAGTATCTAGATAGTATTGGCATTAAAAGCAGTGAGTCTTTATTGCTAAATAATAAACAAGTAAAGTATAGAACTAAGCTTATAGAGCACGGTATAAAAACACCTATCCTACCACCATACTGGATCAGCACTCGCCAGCGCCGCGAGCCCTTTTAGTGATGACTTCACCTCGACCTTATCTGCGGGCAGCTCGGCGATAAACCTTGAGGGCTTATCAAAATAGCCAGAATAACTGGCGAAGTAATCCGGCGCGGTTAAGTAGAGTTTATTTTTGGCACGGCTGCAGGCCACATAAAACAGCTTACGCTCCTCTTCTAACTCCTCAAAATCATCTAAAGATCGATGATGCGGCGTCATGCCATCAACAAGTGAATTGACAAACACTATCGGCCATTCAAGTCCTTTAGCGCTATGAATGGTTGAGATAGTGACCTTATCATTGTCATCGTCCTCAGGCTTATCGACCGCCGCGACAGAGTCGTTGGGCGGATCAAGCGCTAGGTTTTCTAGGAAGTCATCGAGACTATTGTGCTCATTGGCTAGGTTTTTTAGCACGCGAAAGTCCTCACTGCGCTCGCGCCAATTCTCCTCGGCCGTCTTTAAAATAGGAATGTAAAACTCTAAAATCAGCTCAATAGTCGTCGCGACCGACTGCGCTTGTTGCGCTTTACTTAGAGTCATATATAACGGCTCAAGCTGCGGACTTTTTTTACTAAATTTCGGTAATAACAGCGGCTCAAACGAGTTGTCAGCGCCATTGATAGCTTGTGTGAGACGCGTGGCGGTGACCGCCCCTACCCCTTTAAACAAGGTCAATATACGGTGCCAAGCAATGGTGTCGTTGGGGTTATACAGGATCTTGATAAAGGCAAGGACGTCTTTGACATGGCGACGCTCAACGAACTTGATGCCGCCGACAACAATAAACGGAATACCGCGCTCCATAAATTCAAGCTGCACGTAGTTGGACTGAAAAGAGGTGCGGCACAGTACCGCATAATCGCTGTAATCATAGTCGACTTTGTGCGCGGCGATTGTATCGGCGATATATTTCGCCTCTTTTGTCTCATCACTAGCGCGGCTAAAGACCGGCTTATCACCGGTTATGCTAGCGTTTGAATAAAGTTGCTTTTGATAGCCCAAGGTGATTTGCGCAGATAAGGCATTGACATAGTCGAGCACAGCTGGGGTGCTACGATAGTTTTGCTCAAGCTTAATCAACTTCGCCTCAGGGTAAGTCTCGCCAAAGAGTAGGATATTCTCGTAATTAGCGCCGCGAAAGGCATAGATACTTTGATTGTCGTCACCGACGACCATCAGTGATACTGAGGCCGGGGCGCAGATCAGATCGATCAGCTGCTTTTGCGGAATATTAGTATCTTGATATTCATCGACCATCACGTAGCGATAACTCTCTTGTAGCAGCTGGCGAAATTTATCATTGGTTTTTAGATGACGCACCACTTGACTGATAATATCATCAAAATCGTATAAGTGATTGGCACGCTTATATTCATGAAAATCAATCGCCAATTGCTCGATGATCGGAATATGCATGGCGATATCAGGATAATTGTCCTCAACCAGCTCAGAGATAGGGATACGCCGATTTCTAGAGGTCGAAAACAGATTTTGTAAGGTGCGCTTACGCGGAAACGCTTGTTTCTTGGTTTGCACCGGGTACTTTTTTTCTTTGTATATCAGATCTATAGCGTCCTCGCTATCGCCAGTATCCAAAATTGTAAAGCGCGGATTGATACCGAGCAGACCTGAATACTGACGCAGCAGCCTGTTACAGAACGAATGAAACGTGCCGCTAGTGATATCGTTAAGCGCTTTGCTAGTTGGTGCTATATGAGTAGACAGAGCATCTTCAGATAACTGCTCATCCGTCAGGCTATTGGTTAACAAGGCTTTAGCGCGGCTTTTGATCTCATTTGCCGCTTTACGGGTAAAAGTTAAGAGCAGGATTTGCTTTGCTGCAACGCCGTTCTCGAGCAAATAACTGGTACGGTAAGTGAGAGTTTTGGTTTTGCCGGAGCCGGCTCCCGCGATCACAAGTACTTTACCCTCGATAGTCGTTGCTGCTAACAGCTGATTGGGATTGAGCTCACTGGCATAATCAACTTTTAACTCACTGCTCATAACGATATCAGTATCGCTATCGGCGTCAATCAAATTAGCCTCAAGCTTTTTTATCGCTTGCTGGAGCTGCTCGAGTTTGGGTTTGATATCAGCGAAGTTTTGCGGATAGTGATAAGTTTCAGTATTAAAGACAGTGGTTTGCATGATTGGCAATACCCTTTTGCTTAGTCGTTTTGGCTCTATAGCTCTATGATTTGGCTTGACGATGTTTTGGAGTTTGGTCTTTACTATAGCGCTCAATATGAAAAGCTGATCATCAATACTATCAATGACCAGCTCCAAAACCAATAACTAGAAATAATCAACAACCATAATTAAAACTACGCTGATATTAACGTCCTAGTACGGCACGCGGATCGATAGGATTACCATTGAGACGCACTTGGAACTCTAGGCCGACTTGATTGGTCTGCCCGCTGCTACCCATCGTTGCGATACGTTGTCCGCTTTGGACTTGCTCGCCCTCGCTTACTAACAGCTGACTATTATGAGCATAAGCGGTAATGTAGTTATCGCTATGACGAATCATAATCAAGTTACCATATTCTTCTAGCCCATTACCTGCATAAAGCACGGTACCGCTTTGGCTTGCCTGCACCGGATCGCCCTCTTGGCCTGCAAACCACATACCCATATTACCGCCTGCTGCATCAAAATTGCGGATGACTTGGTTTTGGCTAGGATATAGGTAGCCTGAGGTAGAAGTGGCTGTGTTCTGATAAGCTGGCACTGTAGAAGGCGCTGGTACAGGATTAGGGTTGTACGTTGGACGAGATTGGACAGGCTGACGATTGTTGACATTATAAGTAGTATTAGTAGCCGCTTGACTGCCTTGCCAAAGCTTAAGCCACTGACCACTATAGATCGTGTATTTACTATCTAGGTTATTGATCGCGCCGATTTGACGATAGTTCAGACCATAGCGCTGTGCAATTTGACTGACAGTATCGCCGCGCTTAACCAGATGATAATTAGGCACGCCTTGGCTATTGGTGACAATCGTGGGACCGGCAGCGCTGCTGCTCTGATAAGTCGGTTTGGTCGCGCAGCCGCTCATAGCAAGCGTCGCTACGCTCAATGAGCTAACAAGGGCGGTGGTTAGTGTTGACTTACGAGTAAGCTTCTTCATAAAATTTTCCTATAGTTCATGTACGCCATGCTCTTCATGGACAGGATGGACAGGCTATAAATTAATGATTAAACGGCAATTAAACGAACAAGTGCTTATAGTGATGAATACTCATGTTTACTGATATTTCGATTGCTGATAGTTTGGTTACTACTATTGTTATGAGCGCTAATCAGGCACAAGTGCAGCATCGCTTTTATAATGCTAAAGTCGATAACGTCTCTAAGCTCTCAAGCGGTGTATGGTGCAATCTGACCGGTGACAAGCTCACATATCGCTCTGCCAACGCCTGAGCATCGGTAACATTATTGGTAATATCGTGATTATTGTGACGCTGATTCGCTGCAGTTGATCGTGCTAAGCTTGTTTGCGTTTCTGCAGTCGCTTCGTTTAACTCAGTCTCTAGGGGCGTGTGCACCGACTTACGCAAGCACAGCCAATAAGCATCGCGGCCGCGTGGATCGATGATATGATGTACCGGTTTGGCAATTTGGCTATGGGTCAAGCAAGTCAGCCTACGCCCTTGGATATCACTCGCCTGCTCAACATCAGGAATATTGACGTTGAGCACATGATACGGCATGGCTTTGAGCGCAGTTAGGATACCCGTCTCAGTGATAAGCTTGACGATCTCTGCAGCGGCTATGGTATAGTGACTTGCTTCATCATCGAGACTACCTTGATCGGCATTACTAGCGCCGCCTGCCAGTGAGGTTGCAATAGCAGGCACGCCGAAGACTTGAGCCGTTAACGCAGCGCCAAAGGTACCAGAGAATAAGACGTCTTGACCAAGGTTGGCTCCAAAATTAATCCCAGTAATGACGCAGTCGAAGCTCACATCACAGTAGAGCTCATGCAGCGCCAAGTATATACAATCAGCCGGCGTACCATTAACAGCGATAAACCCTAGAGCGGTTTTTTGGGTATATAAAGGTTGCGTGATACGTAAGGCACTAGCAGAACCGCTTTGCTCAGAATCAGGCGCGACCACGTACACCTCTGCAATCTCAGAGAGCGCACGGTATAACGCTAATAACCCTGGAGCATGTACCCCGTCATCATTACTAATCAAAAACTTCATATTGGCTGAACATACCTAATAGGGTTTGGTGAGTCATAACTTGTACTATTTATTTTTATAAAATAACGCTATCCTTGCCGCATCAAACCAATAGTTGAATAAAGCAAAGAGTCAAAACATAGCGCTATTATAATATAAAATGACAAACTAAGGCTTTATCCTTGAGATGTCAAATAGATTGAGCGAGTAAATTTTTAGCGACTCTAGCAGCTATACTAAGAGCCCCTACTCTTCGAGCTATTATTTGGCTTATGGATAGATTAAATCTCAATAAACATGATGTAAGATAACAATAATAAGCTATCGGTTAATGTTAGGGTAACCTATTTAAATATACTACCGCTATGTTGCTATAAAACGCCTTTAGCTCACAATACATCTACAGATCGACTCATATTTTATGTGACATTTTATGCTTTTACTATTACCATGATACCACTCAATACTGTTAAGCGAGCGTGATACCGGATGACTAATAAATTGATACTCTCTACTCTTTTTGTTGCCAAAAAAATGGCTTCTAAAGTTGGCATTGCCAGTCTCATCATGTCCGCTGCGATGTTGTCTCAAGTTAGCCAAGCAGCCGATAATGTAGCCACTACTATTCCTCTTGATATGTCTGGCATGAATATTACCAAGCATGAAATTGCGGTTATGCAAGTACTATCTGAGATCTGCCCCTCGATGCTCAATGGTCAGCAAAAACAGCGCTTTTATAAGTCTTATAACGTACAGCTTCAAGAGCTGATGCCTACATTAGAAGACCCTAAAGCCGCTATTCAATATTTGTCTACTCAGCAAGACTACCGTCAAATCCTGCAAGGTATTCGCAGTTGGACGATGGGGTTTTCAAAAAGTGAAAACAAAGCACTTTGCCAAGATTTAGCTGATGCCCCTTATTAATGTCTTTATCATTCAAATACTTTGAGATAGATATTGCATCTTACTGATGACGATTTATGTTTTTAGCAACTTGATCAATGATTACCCAATTGGCGATTACTTAAAAAAGCTTGTCGGCGCTACTCTCAACTTTTGAGACGCGCTGCAAGCTTTTTTTTAGCGGACTGCTTTTTTAGGCTTGTAGACAAAAAGCTGTTTTTAGCCTCATAAAGTCTCGGCAATACTAAGGCATTATTGACTAAACCTGATAAATTTAATCAATACCGCTATCTACTATTGCCGCTTATAGGTTTTTCGATTATTCTTGCAAGCAGCAATCGCTATCACTGCTATCGCTAAGCGGGTTATGGCGCTATGATAGCTCTGATATAGCTTTTTTAGCACTTCCTAAACAAGCCCATATTCTTTGTTTTATCTCCTTTATCATACTAGATTTTGTGCTCTATACTCACTGTATGGTTATGATAAGGGTTCATTTAATGTCTATTCAAAGCAGCTTGCAGACGGTTTTGCGGTTCATTTACGATAGATACTTTTGGTTTTATGATGTGGTGTAATAATTTATGACAGTTAAGCGTGTAAAACAACAGCTTGTACAATTAGTAATCGGTGTTAGTGTCTCAATCGGTGCAGTAGCCGCCAATGCCGCCATTCAACCACCGACCATGGACAATACCGCTTACGTATTGATGGATTACAACACCGGCGAGATATTGGCACAGAAAAACGCCAACCAGCCATTGCCTCCCGCTTCATTGACCAAAATGATGACCAGTTACATCATTGAGCAGCGTCTGGCTTCAGGCGACTTGAGCGAAGATGAGCAAGTGCTGATGAGTGAAAATGCTTGGTGCCGCGGCAGTAGCAGCCAGTCTTGTATGTATGTGCCGGTGAATCAAACAGCCAGCGTTATCGATATGCTGCGCGGAATCATTATTCAATCGGGTAATGATGCCTCAAAGGCTATGGCCGAGCACATTGCGGGTAGTGAATCTTCGTTTGCGATTTTGATGAATGAGCAAGCGCAAAAACTAGGTATGGAAAATACCAACTTCATGAACTCCACTGGTATGCCAGATGAAGGTCATGAGGCTTCTGCACTAGATTTAGCTAAGCTTGCCCGCGCTATCATAAAAAATAGCGGCGAATACTATGATCTGTATGCTGAAAAAGAGTTTACTTATAATGGCATCACCCAAGGCAACCGTAACGCCTTACTCGCTACAGACCCTACTGTCGATGGTCTAAAGACCGGTCATACCAATGCAGCCGGTTACTGCTTAGTTGCGTCAAGCGAGCGTGATGATATGCGTCTAATATCAGTAATCATGGGTACTAAGAGTGCACAAGATCGAGCTGATCAGTCGCGCGAGTTACTTAATTGGGGCTATGGTCATTTTACTACCGTCACCAAAGCCCCGGCGGGTCAATTCGTCAGCAAGATACCTGTCTGGTTCGGTGAAGCAGAAGAGATTGAGCTTGCAACCGCAGACAACCTAAAAATACTAACGACTAAAACACAAAAAAATAAAATCACCACCGTGGTTGATATTCCAGAGAGTTTAGAGGCGCCTATCACTAAAGGCCAAGAAATCGGTAAAATGATGGCAGTCATTGAAGGCAAGGCCGTAGCTTCGACCCCTATTATTGCTACTAATGATGTAGAACAATCTGGATTTTTTAGTCGTATGTGGCAACATGTAGTACGCTGGGCACAGAACTTATTTTAATCTGTAACGGCGGACTATATGGAATCTTAGTCAAGTATTGACTTGACTGTAATATCAAAAAACGATAAAGAAAATAGACGCTATACTCTTTTCAAAGGCCAGACTTTATCGGCTTAGCCTTTAAAAAACTTAGCCTTTGAAAATCAGTACCTAGCGTCTTTTTTTATCAACTTATAGAGTGTTTTACTGTCCTCAGTAGCTGGATAGCAGAAGTCTACCCCTGCAGCTTTCAGTGAGTACTCAAAATTATCTAAATTATCTTGCTTGTGCGGCGGATACCAATAAATAATTAATACTCGGTAGCGACTTTCTTCAGCGCGTATCAGCCGCGCCATTTGTATTGCCTTTTCTGGTAGCACCTCTTGGGTGATCATCACCATATCTACTTGAGTCTTACTGAGTTTTTGTAGGACTGATAATTCATGCTGCTTGGCACTGACTGTCGCACCAAAGCCGCGTAGCTGCTCGGCTAACACTCCTATATCCTCATTATAGTAACAAAGGATACTTAACCCGGCGAATGGCTTTTGCGAATAGCGCGACTGACTTTGATAAACGCTTTGTAGCGGGAGAATCACGGTAAATTGACTACCTACATTGGGCTCACTTGCAACGTCGATAGACCCTCCAAGTAGCTGTACAATCTGTGATAGCACCGGCAAGCCCAGGCCTACACCTTCATAGTGCCGAGTACCACTAGGATCGACCTGAAAAAACGGCGTAAAAATATCCTCAAAATACTTATTATCAATACCGATCCCTGTATCTTTCACCTTAATCTCCCAGCGCACACTAGTATTAAAATGCGTCAGCTGCGACTCAACGCTGATCTCACCACTGTCGGTGAATTTAATAGCGTTTTCAAGCAAAGCGGTCAGTATCTGCTTAATTTTATCGGCATCGCCTTTAAGCTTATAATCAATGTGATGAATGCGGCTAGTCAGCTCAAGTTCCTTTTGTTTTGCCGCTTCCTCAAACTCAGTAAACAAGTCTGATAATAGCTGCAAGGGATTAAACTCAGTCACATGAATACTCATCTGACCTTTTTCTATCCTATTGAGCTGAATGATTTGCTCAATCGTTGCCTCTAAACGCTGACTGCCTTTATGAATAATGGATAACGAATCTTTTTGCTCAGCACTAGCATACTGGCTCTCTAATAGCTGTAAGCCGCCCGCGATAGCATTCAGCGAGGTTTTAAGCTCATGAGTAATCATACTCTGAAAACTATTACGCTGCGTGTTGAGAGACAGGTCTTTATTATGTAACTGCTGCTCATAGGCTGCTAGAGAACGAAGCTTATCTTCCAGCACTTTTGAGCGATTAAATAAACTCGCCAATGCCAGCCTCATATCTCTAGTTTCTTTAAAGCTCAAGCGTTGCTGGATTACCGGTAGCTGCTCGGCGTCTGGGTTACTGACAACGATCTGACACACTTTGGCTAATTCCGTCGCACTATCGGCGACCCAAGTTAAACGGCGCAGCAGCAGCAACATACTGATTACTGTCGCGCCAATAATAATAAATAATAGCCAAGCGTTTTGATACAACCATTCGCTTCGTAGTTTATGGATATCTAAAGTGATATTAAGATAGCCAATCAAGACGTCTTGCGCTCCTAGAGGACTACTCTCTACTACGCTGCCACTGTTTACCCCATCGCTAGTACTAGTATCTATGCCACTGTTTGTCGCTGAGGGCTGATAGTAGCTACTCGTGCTCAGATAGCGACTGGTCACTGGCTCATTAAAGCTCATACTATCGGCAAACCAAGCATTATACCAATCACGGTTTTGCTGCTCGATATCGATTTTATCGAGCGCTAATACAGGTGAGTCAGAAGAATAAAACACGATACTGCTAAGCGTAGGGTCGCCGGCTAGCAAGATATCAACTTGCTGTGCCACTAGGCTTGCACCGTCTACAGTCGAGGCGCTATTGACGAGTAGCTCTGATAACTGCTGTACTTGCAGACGTTGCTGCTTATAGTGCTGCACAAAGCCATAATAAAAAGACAAAAAGCACATCACGATAACAATCAGCAACACGGCCTGAAAAACCGTGCGCCGAATAAGGGAAGAAACAGTTACTGAGGAGGGGTTACTCATATTACTCACTTGAGTCAAAAGAGCTTAGAGATCTAAGCGCTGACGATACAGCGCACGGTTATCAATCTGTCATACGCTCTATCATAAAATAAAAAAGCAAGGAATACGAATTACTCCTTGCCTTAACGAGCGCCTTTTGTTTATTACCAAGCTTCTAGCTATCAGCTATCAGCTATCAGCTATCAGCAATGATTAACGCTTGTTACTCTTTCTTTTATCACTCTTTTTGTCGCGCGAGGTGTACTTATGCGCACGATTACGCTCTCGTTGTTTGAGCTGTTGGGCTTTAGCTTTGGTAGGCGTGTCGCTCTTGTTGGCATAAGGGTTTTCGTTGAGCTTAAAGACGACGTTGAGTGGTGTGCCTTCAAGCTTGAACACTTGGCGAAACTGGTTTTCTAAATAGCGCTGATAGCTTTTGGGTAACGAGCCTGTCTGATTACCGTGAATTACAATTACCGGCGGATTATGTCCACCTATGTGAGCATAACGCAGCTTGATACGGCGACCTGATACGGTAGGCGGCGGATTAGCGGCAACCGCATCTTGCAGTATCTGTGTTAAACGGTTGGTTGACACTTCAAACATCGAGGATTTATAAGCTTTTAAGATAGAGGGATAAAGATTGCCGACACCTGTACCATGCAGCGCTGATATTAGATGCACTTTGACATAAGGAATGAAGCTAAAGCGGCGATCCATCTCAATCTTAATATAGTCCTTTTGCTCGACACTTAAGCCATCCCACTTGTTAATCGCGACTACCAACGCGCGGCCAGCATCAAGAGCATACCCTATCATATGTAGATCTTGGTCAACGATGCCTTCTTGCGCGTCAATGACAATCACTGTGACGTTTGAGTCTTCGATCGCTTGCAAGGTCTTGATGACAGAGAACTTCTCTACTTTCTCATCGATTCTACCGCGGCGACGCACGCCAGCGGTATCGATAAGGACATAGTTTTTGCCATCGCGCTGATAAGGGATATAAATACTGTCGCGCGTGGTGCCTGGCATATCATAGACCACTACTCTATCCTCACCGAGCAGTCTATTGACCAGCGTCGATTTACCGACGTTAGGACGACCAATAATCGCCAGCTTCAGACCATCTGGCTCTTGTAGGGTATCTTGCTCTGGCATGTCAGCAGTAATGACCTCTAACAAGTTACCGACTCCGCGTCCATGACTGGCCGCCATAGGGAAAGGCTCGCCTAAGCCCAAAGCATAAAACTCTGCCGGCGCAGCATCATGCACGCCATCGACTTTATTGGTGACCACGTAGACCGGCTTTCCTAAAGTATGTAAGAATTTGCCAATCTCGGCGTCAGCGCCAATCATACCTGCTCTAGCATCAACGACGAAGACGATAATATCAGCCTCATGAATAGCCGTATGCGACTGCTCAGACATATAGTCATCAATGTTACCACTGCCATCATCCGCCTCGCCAATACCGCCGGTATCTACGACAATAAAAGCTTTGTTTTCATACACCGCATCGCCGTATTGGCGATCACGAGTCAGTCCTGACAAGTCAGCGACCAAAGCTTGGCGACTTTTGGTGAATTGGTTAAATAAGGTAGATTTACCTACGTTTGGGCGACCGATTAAAGCCACTACAGGCTTGATACTCATGGGTTACTCTCGATAATAGTCATTAGCAGATAATAGCAGCAATAGGCTGGCCACTATCTTAGACTTAAATAAATAATGATAATAAATAAAATACAATAACTCGGTTAACAATAACCTTAACGACTCTAATCTGCAAACCACTCAGTGCTTGGCTTACTGTCGCGTTTCGGCCGCAATAAATAATAGGGCGCAAGAGTACGTCAAATCGCAGCTTTAAACAAGTTTTAAACCAGCTTCAATAAAAAGCACTAAACGCTGAACGAGCAGCGTTTATGAGGAGTAAGGTATTATTGCTTAGTTTATATTAGGGCGTGTTGAACATTCGCAAATAGGCACTGCTGATCGCTAAAATTTTTCCAGACAAGGCACAAAGCGACGATAATGCAGATACCTTAGCGAGATTTGTAACGCAGTATGGGGCAATTTTAGCATCAGCCCCAACGATAAAAGCAGGGGACAGGACTCTTTTTTGCCGCTTCATCGTTAAAAATAAGCGCTTAGAATGACTAAACTTATTATTTTTAACATCGAATCGCCTAAAAAATAGTCGCTGTCAGTGCCATGGTCGAATGTTCAACACGCCCTAGCCTATAACGACTCAAATCAGTTAGCAAAGACTTATCTTGGTAGCTGCCATATCGCTACTTGACCGCTTTTACTTTGCGTCATTAAGCGCGAGCCATCCACTTGTAAGCTACTCAGCGCGCCTTTGGTTTCAACCCGGCTCACAATAGTCCCTGTCGCTGGATCAAACAAGTGGACAATACCATCCAAGTCGCCGACCGCAATATAATCCCCAATCATTACTGGATTGGTAAGCTTACGATAAGCAAGCTCCTCGCTCTCCCATAACACTTCACCGGTGCGACGATCATAAGCCACCACTTTGCCCTCTAAGCTTGTCGCAACGACTTGCTGACTATTGACCGCAAGCGACTTAAGACTAGCAAGCTCTTTGACAAACATGACCTCTCTTGAAGCCAAATCGATAGCTAATAACTGACCGCTATAGCTAATAGCAAATAGCTGATTATTATCAATGACAGGTTGACCATCGACATCGCTCATACGCTCAACTTCACTGCTGCCGGTGCCGATACCGATACGGCGTGACCATTTTGGCAAACCGTTATCTAAGGTGATTGCGTGCAGACGGCCATCAGCGGTGGCAATCAAAGCGGTTGTATCATCTAGCAAAGTTGGCGCAGCAGCACCGCGAACGCTGATAGCAGGAAGACTAGTGGCAAACTGCCAGACTGACTGCCCGCTTTGTAGCGATAACCCATGCAAAAAACCATCATTCGCCGATAAGATAACGCGGTTATTGGTAATCAGTGCCGGCGTCAATACCGATCCTGACAGCTGTTTTTGCCAGCGTTTAGCGCCAGTACTACTATCGAGCGCTATAATCCGGCCACCGCGAGTACTGACCACAGCGGTCTGACTAAAGGCATCTAAAGCGACCCCGCCAGTAATCTCTTCACCGACGTTGAACGACCATAAGCGCTGACCATTACTATCATAACCGGTTAGATCACCGCCACGACCGGCAACGACCATCTGACCATTTTCATAGCCGACTTGTAGGTCTAACGGATCTTTTTTGCTGGCGTTCTTGCCAGCATTAACACTGAACACGGGCTGCAAAAAACTGATTGGCTGCGCAATTTGTACCAGCTTGACAGGATCGTTAACCTCCGGTTTTATACCGCGATTACAGCCCGCAGCAGCGGTAGCCATCAAAGCCACTACTGCCACTTGCATAGCAGTCTTTTTTAGGGTATTGCTTTTTATAGTCTGGCTTGCACGAACAGATCGGGTCATTGTATTCTCACTACAAAAAATTAACGGTCAATAAGAAGCTATAGCTAAAGATAATATCAGTCTTTATTGCACAGCCACTACTATAATTAGGGTTAAAACTAGTTTGGGTTCACACTGAGCTTTATCAGTCTCTACAGCGCAAAGGATATGACTGACTTACTGTGTCGATTATTCAGGCTCGTTGCTATTATTATTTTCATTGATAGCATCACTGTCATTATCCATCATTACGGTATTATCTACCGTCAATCCTTGCGGTGCTGCTGGCTGCTGGATAAGACTGTCTTGAGCTTTGATGGGTTCAGGGTAGATACCTAAGCTCTCCATTTTTAGCGCCAGTACTGCGCGCTCTTCATTACGCTCGCTGATTAGATTCCAAGCATTATTATAAGCATTAATCGCCGCCTTTTTATCATTTTGCGCTTGGTAAATATCACCTAGTAGCTCTTGCTGGCTTGCTTCAAAGGAGATGGGCACATCGCTTTTAGCTTCAGATAATGCCGCTTCTAGCTCATCATTGGCTAATAACACCTGCGCGTAACGCAGACGTGTAATAGCTTTGAGCCCTGCATCATCTAAATCGATAGCTAGGGCTTGCTTGAGGCTTGCTGCCGCGCCTGTAAAATCATCATTATCTACTTGCATCCGCGCTTTCATCATTAGTGCTTGCCAAGCGTATACTGAATCACCGTGAGCGCTGACTAAGCTATCGATATCATCACTTAGCTGCTCGCGGCTTTCGCTCAGTGCTGCTAAAGCATCGTCTTCTAAATCTGGGTTTTGCGCCGCCAAGCTGACTTGCTCGTTTAACAGCTGAATATCTGCATACTGGTCGGCAGCTACCGTATCCACACGGGCATGGTTATTTTGCCAATAAGTCCAACCAAAATAGCCAGCCAACGCTAACAATATAATAGTGACAATATTGCCACCATACTGTTTTAGCGCTTGCATCGAATTGTCTGAGTTTGGCGAACTAGGATTCAAAGCCATGGGTATTTACCTGATGAAGTTTATAATGAATACTTTATGAGAAATGGTTGCTTGTTAATATCTGAGCTAAGACTACTGACCCAAAAAGTTAGCGCTATCCGCCAACCAATCTTGAGGCACGTTTTTTTGCTCACCATTTTGCATATCTTTGATACTAATCATTTGCTGATCCAGCTCTTGCTGCGCAATAATCACCGTTAACGCAGCGCCTGACTTATCCGCTTTTTTCATTTGCGCTTTCAGGCTAGTCGCGCTCGCCATCTTTACACGCAGATCTGGGCGCTTATAGCGCAGATTTTGCGCGTAAGCGATACCAGCGCTATATACTTCAGGATGCGCGGCAACAAAGACATCACATGCAGAGTCTTCTGTAAAAGGCGCAACCGCTTCTATCAATAATAACAAGCGCTCAAGACCCATAGCAAAACCAACAGCAGGCTCAGACTTTACTGGCTTACTCTCTTGGGCTTTGCCTTTATTGTCCATTGATTTTAACTGGCCAATTAGACCATCGTAGCGGCCGCCAGCACAAACCGTAGCTTGGCTGCCTAGCTTGTCAGTCACCCACTCAAAGACGGTCTTGTTATAATAATCAAGACCACGCACTAGATGCGGGTTAATCTCAAAATCGATGCCAAGCTCTGTCAAATACGCCTGTACTTGCTCAAAGTGCGCCATACTCTCCGTACCCAAAAAGTCAGCGAGCTTTGGCGCATCATTCAATAACGCTTGCGTACTCGCGTCTTTGCTATCCAAAATCCGTAGCGGATTGGTCGTTAAGCGGCGCTTACTGTCTTCATCGAGCTGCTCTTGCTTATCGGTCAAATAACGCACTAGAGCATCACGATAAGCACGACGCTCATCACTCTCGCCTAAGCTATTGAGCTGTAGGCGCATCTCATTTTTGAGGCCAAGCTCTTGCCACATAAGATCCGTCATCGCAATCAGCTCAGCATCCGCATCGGGCAAAGCACTACCGAAGCTCTCGACTCCAAGCTGATGGAACTGACGATAACGCCCCTTTTGCGGGCGCTCGTAGCGAAACATCGGGCCGATGTACCAAAGTTTGGGCGTATCGCCGCGCAGTAAGTTATGCTCGATAACCGCGCGTACCGCGCCTGCCGTGCCTTCAGGGCGCAAAGTTAGAGGCGTTGGCGGCTCTGACTTATCGGCAAAACTATACATCTCTTTTTCGACAATGTCAGTTGCGCCGCCGATAGCACGAGCAAACAGATCGGTCTGCTCAACAATAGGTAAGCGGATATTCTCGTAGCCATAACGGCTCAGTACATTTTGTAAAACGGCTTCTAGGCGTAACCACTTTGCCGATTGCTGTGGCAAAATATCATTGAACCCTTTAATAGCTTTAATCATGGTGCGGTTATACCCTCAAACTCTATTGCGATTGTTTTTTATTTTGAAATGTCTGTTTTATGAAGCACTAGCCGACGCGAATAATTTCATTTTCGCGTGACTTAGCAATCTCTGCGGCGTGGGCGCGTACCATATCTTCGATTTCGTCCACTAAGTTATTGGTATCGATGAGATGACTCTTGTCGCCCATCCGGTAGACCAAAGACTTAGGCGCGGCGCCGACGATACCGATATCGGCCTCCTTAGCCTCACCTGGGCCATTTACTTTACAGCCAATCACCGATAAGTTCATCGGTTCACGAATATCTTCTAAGCGCGACTCTAATGCCGTCATCACCTTAATGACATCAAACTCTTGACGCGAGCAGCTTGGGCAAGCAATGAAGTTTACGCCGTTAGAGCGGATATTTAGTGACTTTAGAATATCAAAGCCAATTTTTATCTCCTCTTCAGGCTCAGCCGCTAAAGAGATGCGAATAGTATCGCCAATACCATCGAGTAACAGCCCGCCCAGAGCAATAGCCGACTTGACCGCACCAGTACGATAGACGCCCGCTTCTGTCACTCCTAGATGTAGCGGATTATCTATCTGCGCTGATATCAAACGATAGGCATCCATCGTCAAAAACACATTGCTGGCTTTGACTGAGACTTTATACTGATCGAAATTGAGACGCTCAAGAATATCGATATGACGCATGGCAGACTCAAGCATCGCCTCGCCGGTTGGTTCCGTGTACTTACGCTGAATTTCTTTTTCTAAAGAGCCGGCATTGACGCCAATGCGAATCGGAATATTATGATGTCTAGCACAGGCTACAACTTCACGCACCTTAGCGTCACTACCGATATTACCTGGGTTAATACGCAAGCAATCAGCGCCGGCTTCAGCGACGGCCAGTGCAATTTTATGATCAAAATGCACATCGGCGATAAGCGGTACGCTGACCTGCTTACGAATCTCACTAAAGGCTTTGACTGTATCCATCGTTGGAGTCGATACGCGCATCATATCCGCGCCCGCCTCCACGCAGCGCTGAATTTGCGCTACTGTAGCTGCCACATCACAAGTATCAGTATTGGTCATACTTTGCACACTGATCGGTGCATCGCCGCCAATTGCTACGCTACCGACATGTATTTTTTTGGTAGGGCGGCGATGAATAGGCGTTGATGTAGACATACAAAATCCTTTACTTAAAGTATATAGAATATTTCTAAATATTAAGAGCTATACTCTTATGGTGCAAGCTCAAATATAGCGCGATTGCCGGTCGTATACTGCTCAAGCGCCACTGCTTGTTGATCAAGCACTAAACTGGCATTATCGACGTCATCGATCTGAATACTAAACGGTGGCACTCCTATTAAGGTATAATTCCCTCTGGTCTGCTCGCCATTCATCAAACTATTGCCTGATGCATCAGCAATATTGACATCGACAGCATCGGTCAACTTAACTTCTAATGTAGCATTGCTTTGACTATCATCGCCTAGATTCAGCGCTGAGCCTGAAGCACCAATACTATCGTCGTCAGTCACTACTGCTGCGCCCTGAGCTTGTTCTGTAGCCGTGATATCATCAATCACAGGCGCAGCTGTTTCGCTATCGCGGCTAGCGTTACTCACCATACGAAACAAAAAGAAAGCCAAAACAATAAGTACGATAACTCCGATTATCAATAAGGGGTTGATACGAATACGGCTACTCGTATCGCGCTGTAGCGTCCCCATCGGCTGTAATAAAGATTCGGTGTTATTCGCTGAGCGGTCTTTTAGCTCATTAGGATAAGCAGCATCAAAGGCACTTGCGACCGTATTAGGATCTAGGCGTAAGTATTTAGCATAGTTAATCGCAAAACCGCGTGCAAAAGCGACTTGCGGCAGCTCTGCAAAATTCTCGTTTTCAAGCGCTTGCAAGTGACGCTTTAGAATAAACAGCTCAGCGGCTGCCGTCTCCAAGCTGATTTGTTGAGTATTGCGAGCTTGTTGCAGCATGGCACCAAATGAGTTTTGCGCATTGAGTTGGGTATTTAGTGATGGTTCGGTCATTGCCATGGTGCCTCTGGATTGTTAAGCCAAGTCTTGAGTTGTTTTGCTTCATCACTTAACGGATAAGCGGATAATAATTGACGCGATAACTGTTGACGCTGGTTGCTATCGCCTTGCGCTTCGGCCAATTTGATTCCCTGCAGTAGCAGACGCGGACTGATGCCCTGCCCTTGAACCAATATTAGCGTCTCATCATACAAGCGCTGCGCTTGCTGTACGCGGTTTTGGGCCAATAATAAATCAACCAGCTCGATATGAGCCACTAAGCTATTGCGATTGCCATCTAAAGCGCGCAAAAATGCTTTTGCCGCAGCAGCACTATCATTCAGCTGTAAATAAGTGCGTCCTAGATTCTCTAGAGCACTAATACGGCCTTCATAACCTAAAGCAGAGCCTGCAATTTCAAACTGCTGAGCCGCCTCACTATAGCGCTTCATCTGCGACAGATAAACTCCGTAATTATTACGGGCCTGTTCAAAGTCGCCGTCAAGCGCAATCGCTTTTTTGAAGTACGCATCCGCCTTTTCAAGATTAAGACGGCTGCCTTCTTGCTGCAATAAAACGCCCATCATATCATAGGCTGGCGCGTATCGGCTATTAGCAGCGAAAGCTTTTTCGAGTTGACGCTGGGCGGCATCAAGCTCGTTTTTACGGATATACTGGGCAGCAAGTGAGGTGCGAACGCGAGCAATCTCTTGTTTATTCAGGTTTTTACTATTACTTACTGGCGCAGACCCCTGATAACGGGTACTACCTGTCAAGTCAGGATCGGTTGTGCTTTGACAGCCTGCTAGTAACAAAGCTGACAAGCCACTCATCATTACTCGGGCTTTAGTAAGCTTAATGAGCTTCGTCAAAGCGGTTGGCGGATTATGCGAGGTATATGGTTTGATAGTCATAGACGAACGCCTTGATTTACAAATTTTATCATCACTCATAGCCCCTAAATCCTTGGTTTTACTAACATCATATTAATCCCTTAGCATCTTATAACTTAGTACCTTGTAAACTTAGTACCTTGTAACAAGTACTTAGCTATTGAATTTATATGACTTTATACCGATAAAAACCGTTAGTCTACCTCTTATCTACCTTAAGGGCTCAATAATTACTCACGCTATTTGTTAAGGCTTATTGCACTTATATTACACTGTTTTCGCCCTGTCACTTTGTCACTGTACTGAGACTCTGTTTGGGACTTTGTTTGGGAATTCGTTTAGGCCTTGGCATCGCGCTTAAAGCGGCTATCTTTAATAGTAACGGCTTGCGCGCTTCTATCTTTGATGCTTTGCTGCCACTTCTCTGAGCGGCGCGTACGATCGGCCACTTGCCCGACGAGCTGACCACATGCGGCATCGATATCATCGCCGCGAGTTTGACGAATGGTACAGACAAAACCCGCTTGGCTCAAAATATCACTAAAAGCATGAATACGGTTATTGCTCGATTTACCATAATCGGCGTGCGGGAACGGATTAAAAGGTATTAAGTTAATTTTGCTTGGTAAATCGCCTAACAGCGCGACTAGCTGGCGCGCGTGTACATCACTATCATTGACGCCATCTAACATCACATACTCGATAGTGACGTGTTTTTTGTGGCGCGGATTAGCATCGAACACATAGTTACGAGCAGCGGCCATCAGCTCTGCTAGCGGATACTTTTTATTAATAGGTACTAGCTCATTACGTAGCTCATCATTAGGCGCATGCAACGAGATAGCTAAAGCGACATCGATATCTTGCGCTAATTGATACATCTTTGGCACAACACCTGAGGTTGAGAGCGTCACCCGGCGCTTAGATAAGCCGTAAGCATGATCGCTAAGCATAAGCTCCATCGAGCCAACTACAGGCTTATAGTTTAATAAAGGTTCGCCCATGCCCATCATAACGACGTTAGTGACTTTATTCTCCCAAAGACTATGATCGACATGCTCTAAGCTGTCATTCTCATCGCTCATATAAGAGGCATTCGCAACCCATAGCTGACCTACGATCTCAGCGGCGGAGAGATCGCGCTCAAAGCCTTGCTTACCAGTACTACAAAAGCTGCAATCAAGCGCGCAGCCCACTTGTGATGAGATACACAGAGTCTTACGTCCATCGACTTTACTATCGTCAGCAGGTATCAGCACGGTCTCAACCAGTGAGCCACCAGTGACCTCGAACACCCACTTACGGGTTCCATCATCGCTATATTGACGATGAATAACCTTGGGCGCAGTGACGCAAGCGTGCTGCGCTAACTTTTCTCGCAGGGATTTACTCAAATTAGTCATCTGCTCAAAGTCAGTGACGCCGTATTGGTATATCCACTTAATCACTTGGGTGGCGCGAAAAGGCTTCTCGCCAATACTTTTGAAGTAATCGGCAAGCTGCTCTTGGGTCATACCCAAGAGATTAGTCTTAGTCTGAGTGTCAGCTGACGGAGTGGATGTTTGTACCATGGACATAATAAATACCTTTTTGCCTGAGCTAAAAAGCTTGTGCAATATTGTGGAGCATGAGCAATCCATTATGAGCGTTATTATATCAGCTCTCGTTTTATTTGGTCACTGATAATGAGATGCTGATAAGGGATTGCTAACGCTATGAGCCCTAGTGAACCCTAGAAAGTTACTTGAGCGCTTTTATAGTTAGATTAGATTGGTATAGTAGTTATTTGCATAACAATGAGACTTACGATAATCCGATAATCGTAACGCTATACTGAATATTAGGGTAATCCTAGGTTATTTCAACGTTCAACGCTTAGACTATGAAGTGAGTAGCTGATAGTAGAAACGGCTTACACCCTACTGAGTATAAGCCGTCTTGCGCTACTATTGAATAAATGACTATAGGCTGACTAGCAGTCAACTGCTGGTAGTTATAAATACTAAACCCCAACATAACCTATTAACAGCAACGCCTCAATACTCGTCCATACTGATCAACGTATGAATTAGCGAGTACGAGCACACACTTCATTATCATTGAAGAAGTAGCTGATTTCACGCTCAGCGGACTGAGCAGAATCTGAACCATGAACGGCGTTTTCGTCGATGCTGCTAGCAAAATCTGCACGGATAGTACCTTTGTCTGCATCAGCTGGGTTAGTTGCGCCCATGATTTCGCGATGCTTAGCGATAGCGTTCTCGCCTTCTAATACTGATACTAATACTGGGCCTGAGGTCATGAATGACTTTAGGTCGTTGTAGAATGGACGCTCAGCGTGCTCAGCGTAAAAGCCGCCCGCTTTTTCGTCATCAAGTTGCATCATTTTAGCAGCAACGATTTTTAGACCCGCTTGCTCAAAGCGATCATAGATAGCGCCGATATGATTGCCAGCAACTGCGTCAGGTTTGATAATAGATAGAGTACGTTCGTTAGCCATGAAAAGCTCCTATAAAGTGGATTGAGTTAGCCGTAAAATAAAGAGGTAAGTTATCTGTGATCATCACACCAATTCAGCTAAATAAACCGATAAACTAGTGCGTTATCAATGCGAACACACTGCCCTTAGTGGATGATTGCTGACTATTATAATGATTAACACTATAAATGATAGGGTTAATTTATGATTGTGTCTTGCTAAACCGTAAATACCCTCATCTGATTAAAAAATCCCAGTGCCTTGTATAATTTAGACACTGGGATTTGATTATACTTCTAGCGCTTTATCGCTTACGCATCATATGGATCGCGTAGGACGATAGTCTCTTCGCGGTCAGGGCCGGTTGAGATGATATCGACTGGGCAATTAATCAGCTCTTCAATACGTTTGATGTAGATCTTGGCGTTCTCTGGTAGATCGTCATAGTTGGTGATACCGACAGTCGACTCGCTCCAGCCTTGCAATGTCTCATACTTAGGCGTAACCGCTTCGTAGAATTCGGCATCATGAGCGCCTGCGCATTCTGTCTCAGGCAAGTTATAGCCAACACCGATCAGAAGCTCGTCTAAACCATCCAACACATCAAGCTTAGTCAAGCAAATACCTGATAGTGAGTTTAGTACGACCGCACGGCGTAGCGCTTCGGCATCGAACCAACCGCAGCGACGGGCGCGGCCTGTTGTTGCGCCAAACTCATGACCAACTTTGGCTAAATGCGCGCCAACATCATCGAATAGCTCCGTTGGGAATGGACCGCTACCAACACGCGTGGTATAAGCCTTAGTGATACCCAATACGTAGTCCAAGTATAACGGACCAATACCCGTACCGGTAGAAACGCCGCCTGCCGTTACGCTTGAGCTGGTCACAAACGGATAAGTGCCGTGATCGATATCAAGTAGCGTGCCTTGCGCGCCCTCAAACATTAAGTTCTTGCCCGCTAGACGCAGCTGGTTCAAATCTTCGGTCACATCAGTAACCATGCCTTTGATCTCGTCGCGCCACTGTTGGCACAGCTGATAAGTCTCATCAAAGTCAATCGCATCGACTTTATAGTACTGAGTCAACTGGAAGTTATGATACTCGATAAGGTTACGTAGTTTTTCTTCTAAGTCATCCCGGAACAAGTCAGCAAGCTTGATCGCTCGGCGTGCGACTTTGTCTTCGTATGCAGGACCGATGCCGCGGCCAGTGGTACCGATTTTACCTGAACCGCGTTTGGCTTCACGCGCTTGATCGAGTGCCACGTGATACGGCATGATAAGCGGGCAATTTGGCGAGATACGCAGGCGCTCGCGTACTGGTACATCATTATCCTCAAGCTCCTTCATCTCTTTGAGTAGAGCATCAGGAGCTAAGACCACACCATTACCGATGAAGCAAGTGACATCATCACGCAAAATACCAGAAGGAATGAGATGCAGTACGGTAGTTTTGCCATCGACGACTAGCGTATGCCCTGCATTGTGACCGCCCTGAAAACGCGCCACTGCTGAGGACTTTTCGGTAAGCAAATCGACGATTTTGCCTTTACCTTCATCGCCCCATTGGCTTCCTAAAACTACGACATTCTTACCCATGATAGATCCTTACAGTAATGTATTTGAGTAGGTTAATAAACGACTATTAAATTAAACAGCTAAGCGAGTTATCAGACTTAGCTATGGATTGAATCAGATATTGAATTCAGTGTTAGGGCGCGTTACCCCGCCACTATATATTTCGGTACTGTACTGATTAATTGATATTAATTAATTGCCAGCTCTCATCAGCTAGGCTTAAACGATGGGTAACATCAGCTGGACAGTCATCTTCGCTCAAAGGCACTATAACCCGGTACCCTTGCTGACGCCAATTTTCGATTTGCTGTTGTAACGCTTGTTTGCGCGCACTATCGGCCTCAGTCATGTCAGTATAATCAACAATGACTACCGCTGGCGCTGCAAGCTCAATATGTGCCAGCAATCGGCTGACATCCATACTAAACCCAGTCGCGGCACGCGGCGCTTGAGCATCGGTCAGTTGACTGTCCTGACTTTGCATACCATCGAAGCGACCGCCGCGCACTAGTGGCTGGGTCTCACTATTGATATAACCGTTGAAGACGATACCCGTATGATAATGATAACCTGATAGTTCGGTGACATCGATACTGACATCGCACTGCCATTGCTGCTGCAGATGTGTACTCAAGCGTTGTAATTCGTCGACTGCTTGCGCAATCTTGGTATCTTGCTTAGCCGTAGCAGATAGCTTAGCCAGCAGTTCAGTCATATCATGACCATAGCGCGCTAACGCATAAAAATCGTCCCCCATCGGCAGAGCTTTACTTATGCGCTTAAGCTCTGGTAGGTTTTTATTAGCATACAGCGTCATCAGCTGGTCGGTATCACTGGTAGATAACTGTGCCAGCTCAGCTAAGCGTTTAAATATCGCCACGTGACCTAAATCGATATGGAGACTTGCCTTTAGACTCAAGCCATTGACCATAGTAAATAATACATCTATAAGCTCAATATCCGCCTTTAGATCATCATAGCCAAAGATCTCAGCGCCCAACTGCAGCGGTGTGCGTGAGCCAAATAATCCTGAGGGCAGCGTATGGATGACGTGACCCACATAACAATAGCGCGCTATGCCTTTACCGTGATGCGCGTCGATACGTAGAATCTGCGGCGTGATATCGGCGCGCAGACCCATCAAGCGGCCGGTCAACTGATCGATAATCTTGAATGTCTGCCGCTTAAGGTCCTCTGAGGCCTCACTCAATAATGACTCGGTATATTCAATCAAAGGAGGACTGACTGGCTGATAGCCATGAGTGATCAGCTGCTGGATGAGCTGATAACGCAGCACTTCTTGTTTTTGGGCCGCAGAAAACAGTACATCGCCAACCCCATCCGGTAGTAGCCAATTATTCGCCACTTCAGCGGCATGATTACTTAAGTAAGATAGGCCATTATTAGCCCCTGTAGGTGTCGTTTGGGTACTCTGCTGAGTCGCCGAAGAGGAGTGAGCAAAACTAGTAGAATCAGAACTGACAGACACAATAAATCCTTGTTTGGCTTATCGCGCAAACGCGATACGATAAGTTTATGAGCGGTTTGTATTTTTAGCACGCACTATCACTGACCCAATCCGTATAAAGCAACTAGGTCATCTCAATACCAAATATTTTTCAGTTTAGGTCATGCAAAATCTAGATCGTTATATAGTTGACCGATTTAAGTATAGTCGTTTTTAATTATGATAATAAATAGACGAGGGTGATAAAAGCTATCGCTGTGCACTTCAAACATTTGACATACTATATTAGATATATAACATAAAACGTTTGAACACACTGACGCGAAATGCTCACAGCACTTGAGGATTTAGTTTAGCATAGCCGTTAAGATTCGACTAGTCACAATTCTGAGTAATCACTAGCGATGGCTACCGATTACTCAGCACTTTTCAACAGCTATAGACAGCAGTCCTTAAAAAGCGCTAAGACTCCCCTGGTAGAGGTAAGCGCAGTGGAGCGTCAATAATCATTTGCTAACAAAGTAGGCGTTTTTGGCTTATCTCTATGCGCTAGACCCGTGTTACACTAACTCATATTTTTTTTGGAATTTTTATGTCCACAGATTATCATCCTAACCCCGAGATCAATCAAACCAATGTACTAGGCACTGCACTGGCTAGCTGCTGCTTTGATCCTATCACCGGTTATTATCGTAACGGTTTTTGTCATACTGGCAACCAAGATGTTGGCCAACATACAGTCTGCGCTAAGATGACTAGCGAATTTTTGAACTTTTCATCGAGTCGCGGTAATGACCTCATCACCCCTTTACCTGAGTATAATTTTGCTGGTTTAAAGCCCGGTGATTATTGGTGTATCTGTGCATTACGCTGGGTTGAAGCATTGGACTTCGATATCGCGCCGCCTATTAAGCTTGAAGCTTGTCATGAGAGCTTACTGACGCTTGTCGATATCGACACCTTAAAGCGTTATGCTTTATAGTCTTCCGCTTGCTATTTAGGTCTCAATATTTGACTAGTGATATTAGGTGTCTTGCACATTTGCGTCCCCTGCACTGTCTAAGATGCGGCAAGTCCTATGTGATAAAGATACTTTTATATAAAGATTTAATTTTAACGACTAATCTTTAACAGCTAGGCTTTAACGACGAGGAAGAGCGTGTATGCACCGTGATGATGAGCCGTCACTCCAGACGATACGTATCGCCCCAGATTCTAACATCGAACGTATCTACTCTGACAATGGTGACAATGTTGAGGCGCCGCTAAACTTAGTCGATTACGACAGCTATATTTACGGTGATGCAGAAGCGACGGAAGAAGATACGCTTGAGACCATGACCGTCTACGACCCCGACTCAGAGCGTTATGAGGATATTGTCGTCTCAAGCGAAGCTGAAGTGGTCAACTGCTACTCCTACTCGCGTAAGACCGGTAAACAAATCAGTCAGTTGGCGCTTGGCGATGTGAATAAAGCTTTGACCAATAATAACCAGTTTATTTGGTTAGGGCTTTATGAGCCGAGCTTACAGACCATTGCCGAAGTGCAAAACGCTTTTGATCTGCATGAGCTGGCTATAGAAGATGCGTTTTCGGACAACCAACGTGCCAAAATCGAAGCCTATAACAATGATACGGTATTCTTGGTCGTTCGTACCGCCAAGCTTGAAAATAATTATATCCGCTACGGCACAACTGCGATATTTATGGGTAAAAACTATCTCATCACTATCCGTACGGGTCCCTCAAACGCCTATGCGCCGATCCGCGAGCACTGTCATCTGCGCCCCGAAAAGCTAAGAATGGGGCCTATCTTTATCTTGCACGCTGTTCTCGACTTTATTGTCGATAACTACTTGCCCATCACCGATAGACTCGGCAGCTACTTACGCGAGCAAGAGCGTAATATCTTTACTTATGAGTTTAATAAAGACACCCTAAAAAACCTCTATGAGATTAAGTCGCAACTGGTACATATGCGCGCGGTAATCTTGCCAGTACAAGACATCTGTAACTTCTTCATTAATCATCAAAAAAGCGATTTAGTACCCGCCTTCCCTAACGCTGCTAAGCCTTACTTTCGAGATATTAATGACCATCTGCTGCGCTCACTAGATGCGGTTAATGGCCTCAATGAGATGCTAAGCTTAGCTATGGATACCTATATGGCTATGGTCAATATGGGTCAAAACGAGGTGGTGCGAAAGCTTGCTGCTTGGGCCGGTATACTGGCAGTACCGACTGCCGTCGCTGGGCTCTATGGCATGAACTTCGACTTTATGCCTGAGCTGCATTGGAAATACTCTTATTTTGTTATTCTATTTTTGATTGCGACGACTTGTAGCTACTTATACTATAAGTTTAAAAAGGTAAAATGGCTGTAAAGCCATACAAATCTTAGACGAGCTAATTTTATATCAAGGACGGAGTTCTGTATTGCACAGAACTCCGTCCTTTCTTATGGTCTAACTGTTCTTATGGTCTAACTGTGGCAATTACTTCTCTATTCACGGCGATGCTTCGTGTTGCTCTTAGGTGCCTGAGCGTTGTCAGGTAGTAACGCTTTTGTAGTAGAATTGACGTGAGCACTATCTAAATTATCCTCTGGTCGACCATAGGTTCGGGCTGTCCATGTGAGTACAACTATCGAGGCACTTAGTAAGATTATCACTACAGAAATCGTTGCGAGTAGCCACAAGTGAAAGTAGTCAGATACCGCTTGGACATCTACTACTAGATGTCGTGACAGTGCTGTTATGGCAATAAAGATTAAAAACTGTACAGGTAAGCGATGGGTCTTAAAATAAATGCCAATCATAGCAAGCAGCTCTAGATAAATAAATAACATCAAAATATCTTTTAGCGCCGCTGAACCTTTTTGAATAATAACAATAAACTCTTTACCTGCTGTCCAGATCACCACCAAACTGATCAAAAATAAAATAATATAGTGGCAAATATCGACGAACTCTCTGCCAATATGCTGTAAACGCTCATGAAGATCTACATTTTTTTTAGACATGTGGGAACCTATCAACTTTTTGTTTGGTTGATTTGGTCTGATAATCTATAGCATCAGACGCCTTATCTATGAGCAATGAATATTCGAATCTATCATTTATTTAATAGTTGTACCAGTCTACAAACCTGCAGCCTTTTCTGCAGCTTCAACGGTTTGGCGAATCAAGGTATTGATCGTCATTGGCCCGACACCGCCTGGTACTGGCGTATAGGCACTAGCAATATCAGCCACGCCCGTCATCTCGATATCACCAACGCCGCCGTTATCCGTAGGATGGAAGCCGGCATCGACCACTACCGCGCCGGGTTTAATCCACTCGGCTTTAATCAGCTCAGGTACGCCGACCGCGCCAACGACAATATCAGCGCGCTGTACATGCGCTTGCAAATCTTCGGTTCTTGAATGGCAAATCGTCACAGTACAGTTCGCATTTAATAGCATCATCGCCATCGGCTTACCTAAGATCGGACTACGCCCGACCACCACAGCCTGCTTACCGGATAGCTCGATATCATAGTGCGCTAGCAGATGCATGATGCCCTGCGGCGTACAAGAGCCATATGCCGCCTCTCCCATACTCATACGACCAAAACCTAAGCAAGTGACGCCATCAACATCTTTTGCCAAGTCGATTTGCTCAAAACAAGCACGCTCATCGATATGAGCAGGTACAGGGTGCTGTAATAAAATACCATGCACATCTGGATTATTATTGAGCTCGTCAATTTTTGCTTTGAGCTGCTCGGTGGTGGTCTCGGATGGCAGCTCCACCTTGATTGAGTCCATACCGACACGCTTGCAGGCATTGCCTTTCATACGTACATAAGTTGCGGAGGCAGGATCGGCACCGACCAAAATCGTCGCAAGGCTTGGGGTACGTCCCGTCTTATCCTTGAGCGTAGCCACGCGCTGGCTCAGAGACTGCTCTATCTGTTTGGCGAGCGCTTTGCCATCTAACAGCGTAGCGGATTTTTGCTCAGTTGATGGCTCAGTAGTGTTTGACGCACTTGACATGATAACTCCAAAGTTTTGGCGATGAACAGAAAGGAAACCCGTATAATTCACGCGTGATATTGTACCTCTGTTACAGCCAAAAGCCTACCCACTTATACCTATTAAAATGCCTTTCATAAACTTAGCTGCTTTTTTATATCCAAGTTATATCCAAGTTATATCGAAGTTACATTGAAGCTTATTTAACACGCATTAAGCCTTTTTATTCCTTCTCGCGTTACTTCCTAATAGTGTAAGTAATAGTGCATATATTAAGATTTGCAGTAAGAGCTGAGCTTGCGATTCTTGCATTCTCACAAAGTTAAGCGAAGAAAAGTTAACTGGGCGGTCATTAGATTTGAAGTTACATCTGTGTTAGGTTATTGACACAAAAATCAAATACTAATGGTCTACTCCTTTGGTATTTATCTTTTTTACGTTTCTATCTATGTCAGTTTATGACGTCAATGATAAGTATAGTGAGGTGCGAATTTGCAAAACGAGTCACTGTTTCAATTTTCGGCGCTAACCGTTATTTTACTGTTAGTCGCTTTTTATGGGGGTACTTACTTACTCTCTTTACTGATCAAAAAAGACAAAGAATCGACCAGTGGGTTTATGGTCGCAGGGCACGGCGTTGGTTTCGGTATGGGCGCCGCTAGTATGACCGCCACTTGGATTTGGGCAGCCTCCTTTTATGCTGCGGCCACTTCTGGTTATAAATACGGTGTGTCCGGTCCGATTCATTATGGCTTTTGGGGCGCATTGATGATTTTATTCATCTACCCATTTGGCATGCGCTTTCGCGAACTGGCCCCTAACGGTCACACTTTAGGCGAGCTTATTCACGCCCGCCACGGTTCATCAAGCCAATTGATTTTAGCCATATCTAACCTTATGGGCAGCTTAATTAGCTTGATGGTCAACTTCACCGCCGCCGGCGCCTTAGTTTCCGTACTCTCACCGTTATCGTTTCAGACCGGTGTACTTATCGCTGGTATCGGCGTCTTAAGCTATACGCTAACCTCAGGCTTTCGAGCATCTGTCTTTACCGATTTCGCTCAGCTTGTCGCCTTAATGGCTATCGGCGTGGTAATTATTCCGGCTGTATTGTTCTCTATGGGTGGTCCTAGCGTCATGGTAGAAGGGCTGTCCAATCTAACTCTTGAGCAGCAAGACTTCTTTTCATCAGAAGCTTTCTTGCAGCAAGGTGCGCCTTTCTTCGTCGCGGTATTAGCATATGCTATCGGTAACCAGACGATTACCCAAAGGCTATTCGCCATTGATCAAGACAAAATCAAACCCACCTTTGTTACTGCCACTATCGGTTACGCAGGTATCGTCATCGGTCTAGGTATGATAGGTCTAATGGCTTTGACCATCGGTGTCGAGCCGCTAAATGGCGATATGAATAATCTGATTCCGCAAATGGTCAGCACTTATCTGCATCCGTTATTTATTGCACTGTTCTTTATTTTAGTTATCGGCTCATTATCTTCAACGGCAGACTCTGATTTGTCTGCATTATCGACGATTATGATGGCGGACGTCTACGGTAAAAACATCGCCAAAAAAGGTCAAGTCAAACCAAGAACGATGATGCTAGTCGGCCGTGGTACGATGATTGTCGCCACCGCTGCTGGTCTGATATTTGCAAGCTTTAAGCTCGATATCTTAGTGATGCTCGTATTCGTCGGTGCATTATGGGGCGCGGTCGTCTTCCCGGTCATCGCAAGCGTGTTTTGGAACCGCGTTACCAATGTCGCGTTTACCTCTGCGGTAATTGTCGCCTTGATATTCTTCTGTATCGCTCGTTTTGAGCTAATCCCTATCACAGGTGTTACCGCTCTATTCTTCGAGGCGATGGCGAGTGTTGGCGCAGCTGTCGTTATTGGTCTGATGGTCTTTGGTTTCTTAGGCCGTAAGGCAGGTATGGGTGCAGCCCTGATAACGCTAATCTTGATGTTGATCTTTGCCACTGGCTTCTTGCGTGATTATATGGTGTTAGTCGCTTCCCTAACGGCTTATGGCGTTAGTGCGATCGTCTGTACGCTAGTGAGCTTAATGAGTAATGAGCGCTTTGACTTTGATTTAATCAAACAACGCGTCGGCAACTATGATAAAAAAGCTAAGGTCGCCCCCGCCTCTAAGAACCCGTAAGCGGTAGGCTATAAAACTTAGCTTAATTTAGGACGGTCTTGAGTCTATAGCCACTATTGAAAACTGATTTAGTGGCTATGACTGAAACCCTATTTATTAGCCATACAAAGGAGATAACATGGATAACACTTTTATTTACGGCTTGTATATCCTGATTTGGCCCGCTATCACTTTAGCCGTGCTAGTCTTGATTTGCACTGCAACCTATCGTGATATCAAACGAGCCAAACGCGATAACAAAGATATTGTCTAATCAATGTCATTAAAGTAAGCTAACTGCTTGTATTCGCTCTATTAATTAACACTTGCGTGCGTGCGACGATAAATAAGCACAATTTAGCCAAAAAATAGCTTGTATTTTGAATTAATTTTGCTAATATAGTGACCCTTGGCTGGGTAGCACAGTGGTTATGCAGCGGATTGCAAATCCGTAGACGCCGGTTCGATTCCGACCCCAGCCTCCACTTTTTAGCTCAATTATTGTACGCGTTGTTTTTGATAATTTAGCTCAATTTTGACTTGCATTATTGAGATAACGGCTTATAATATCGAGCACTTATCTAGTAACTAGATGGTCTATCAGCTAGCTTACTTTTTTAGATAAAACAAGTTTTGCCCGGGTGGTGAAATTGGTAGACACAAGGGATTTAAAATCCCTCGCTCTAACGAGCGTGCCGGTTCAAGTCCGGCTCCGGGTACCATTACATAGTCCTATACTATCTTATAGAACAGCTAAAGCCCCTGATATCAGGGGCTTTGTTGTATCTGGCGTTCTATACTGTCCTGCTCTATCTATCCTAATCCATGCATCTGATGTACACTACTATGTACACTGGTTTTTAAATGTACATTGGGGTATCAGTTATGACAGCACGCAAACCTATTAGCTCTGATCGCAGTATCAGCAGTCATAAAGCCGATGACAAAGAATACCTAGTCTCTGTCAAAAACTACCCCATGCTGTATCTCATGGTCAGACCTAACGGCACTAAGTCTTGGGTTTATCGCTACTTGTCTCCTACTCATTCAAAAAATAAACGTATATCGCTTGGTGTTTATCCAAACGTCTCGTTCACTCGTGCCTGTGAAATCTGGCGTGACTATGAAGAGCTCTTGAGCCGTAACATTGACCCTAAAGATCATCGTGAAGAATTAAAGAACAGTGTTATTAGTAAAACTAAAAACTCTTTTAATCATTTTGCTTGGGAATATTTTGATAGCTTAGATCAAACGCAAAAGAGCAATACACTTATTCGCAAAAGAGGTCGGCTTGAGCTGATTTGTTCCTACATTGGTGATGAGCCAATTAGTGAGATCAGCTCGCCTAAAATGCTTGAAGTACTATTAGACATCCAAGCCAACTCATTAAATAAAGCCGGCAAGCCCACAGATAAGGCTGAGCGCTGTGCAGGTATCGCTAGTGACGTATTCGTCTATGCGGGCGCGCGTGGCTTTTGTAGCAGCAATCCTGCAGCATTAATCAAAAGCCAATTGGCTAAGTCTAACCCCAGTTCGGGATAAGCGCTCAAAAAAAAGATAAAAAAAGAAGTCCAAAGT
>NZ_JADQAL010000018.1:0-53128 GCF_022129275.1 Psychrobacter sp. Ps3 | reverse complement strand
TTTAAATAGTGTCTCTTTACTGTCGTCCAGTTAAAGAGTTATATAACTAATAACTTAGCAATGTGCTTATTGTTATTAGCGAGCTGACTATCATATCATGTTGATTATGTTTGTCAAGCTTTTTTATAATTTGTTTCAGTAAGTTAAGAGGCTGATTTGACTAAGTTATTTAGTCTGTATCTCGCCCTGTCGCTTAATGAGGTGCGTATTATAGACGGTTTGTTTTGAAAGTCAAGAAGTATTTTTATTTAATTTGAAGTTTTTATCTTAAAAGATTTAAACTTCTTATCAAACTTGCTAGCTGCTAACCTAACCGTTAATTGCTTAACTTGCTAAGTATCAGTGCCGCTTCTCGTTCCGATAGGGGCGTATTATACGCAGTTTAGTTTGGCCGTCAAGCTTAAATTTGGGTTTATTTTAAATAAATTTTAGATACCCGGTTTACTGCTTATTTATCAGTGTTTTAAGGGTAACTTACCCTCAGTATTGGCATTCAATGATGGATTACGCTGCATCAACCACACCCTACTCGCTTCCCTTCTATATGAGTTATAGCTTACCCATCTTTTCAAAGAAGGCTTTATAAGCAGCTACCTTTTTATCTAGTGCTAGTGGATAAGCGCGCGACGTAGAAGGCAGTCTATATAGAGTCAACTCTGGTGCTTGTGCTTTGGTGCTTTGATTATGCCATTGGTACGGATAGTCGATACTTTGATTGGTCTTGGGCTGTTTTGACTTAATAGGCGGATTATTTAATAAATTCAGCAGCACCTCAGTTGCCTTACCCCCTGTGGTAAATAGGGCTTCTAACTTAGGAACCTTCGGCAAAATAGTATCTAAATCCACTGGGGTCACGACCGTTAAATTCTTATCAGACGCATTTCCGGTCTCACGAATGGCCTGTCTGACCGTGGGACATAGAGCGATGCCGCGCTCAAACAAAAAGTCGCGGATACGCTTAGGGTCAAAGTGCTTTTCGTCCCCGACTCTAAAGTAGTTCACATCATCGAAGAACGCGCCGCCATAGATACGCCACATATCATTATAGAAGTTCGGATAATGAAACTGCATTGCCCATTTATCAGAGGTTGGCGGAAAGGTACCCATCATCATTAGTGTAGCGTTCGGTGGCAGGACGGGTTCAAAAGGGTGAGTTTCTATTTCGGTAGTAGTTGCTTCCATCCTTATGTTCTCCTTCGCATCAATCGTATTTGTAAATTTATTATCACTGCTTTTAGTCTTATAAGTTTTATTGGTCATAACATTCTTCATTAGAAAAGCAGTTTTTTTGTTATCATAGCATACGATTAAAATTCGAAATCGAAACCTAAAATAGATATGAAGGCTGATAGCCAAACTTGATAGATAAGAGAGACTTTATGAGCGAGCTAAATAACGACTTAAGCATTACCGTCATCGATCATCCATTAATACGTCATAAGCTAAGCCTTATGCGCGAAAAAGACTGTAGTACTTATAAGTTTCGCACTTTGACCAAAGAGCTTGCCCGCCTTATGGCTTATGAGGCAAGCCACGACTTTGAGATTGAGACCTTTCCGATGGCAGGATGGTGTGGCGAGATAGAAGGCGAGCAAATCGTTGGTAAGACAGCGACAGTGGTACCTATTTTGCGTGCAGGATTAGGTATGCTCGATGGTGTACTCGACCTGATTCCAACCGCTAAAATCTCGGTCGTCGGTCTACAACGTGACGAAGAGACTCTGCAGCCTGTGCCTTTCTTTGAGAAGTTCGTCAGCCACATGGACAAACGCCCTGCCCTTATCGTTGACCCAATGCTGGCAACGGGCGGCTCGATGGTGGCGACCATTGATATGCTTAAAAAGCACGGCTGCAAAAACATCAAGGCTTTGGTTTTGGTCGCCGCGCCTGAAGGTGTGCGCTTGGTCAATGACGCGCATCCTGATGTGCAGATCTTCACCGCTGCTCTCGATAGCCATTTAGATGAGCATGGTTATATCATCCCGGGGCTTGGTGATGCTGGCGACAAGATATTTGGCAGACAATAATTTTAGTAAACGGTAGTTTTGGTAGATAGTCGTATCGCTGATGACTCGTTATAACACGCGCTTTAGGCTATCAAGAATAGGTAGAGGATAGATCATGAATGTATTAATCACTGGAGCGAGTGCTGGATTCGGTAAAGCGCTGGCGGAGAAGTTAGTAGCGCAAGGCCACCGCGTGATTGGCTGTGCTCGGCGCCTGGATAAACTAAACGAGATGGCAGAGACTTTAGGTGAGCTGTTTTTGCCAGTCGTTATGGATGTCAGCGATACCCAGTCTATTGCTCCAATTATCGCTGATCTGCCAAAAGACTTTAGCCAAATCGATGTCTTGGTGAATAATGCAGGGTTGGCATTAGGTACTGAGCCTGCGCAAAATGCCAAGTTCGATGACTGGATGCAAATGGTCGATACCAATGTCAAAGGCTTAATGGCGCTGACTCATGCCATCTTGCCGACTATGGTGGCGCGCAACAGTGGTTATATCATCAATGTCGGCTCTATTGCCGGCAGTTGGCCTTATTATGGTGGCAATGTATACGGCGCGACCAAAGCGTTTGTAAAGCAGTTTAGTCTCAATTTGCGTGCGGATCTACTTGGTACGCAAGTGCGCGTCACTAACCTTGAGCCAGGTAATGTGGCGGGTACGGAGTTTTCAAATGTGCGTTATCACGGCGATGACGAAAAAGCAGCAAAGGTCTATGACGGCTTTAAAACCATGAGCGGTGAAGATATCGGCGATATCTTACTGTGGTTGATTGAGTCTCCTACGCATATTAACGTCAATCGCTTAGAAGTCATGCCAGTAGCACAGACCTATAATGGTTTGACGATTGCTAAAGACTGACTATAAAAGACTAACTATAAAAAGTAAGCCTGCAAGCTCAAGCGATGTCTAAATAGCCGTAATTATTGTAGTTAGCGTAATTCATAATAACGAAGCAATATAGTCTCGGCTATATTGCTTTTTTTTATCTCGCTTGTCTCGATTACCTCTTCATTCACCAAGCGCAAATCTCTAAAATCCAGTATGAGCACTTCATTACGGGTGCGCTCGCTGGTACGCTTATTATGGCGTATCGGAAAGCCCATAACTTGCTTGCCTGCTATAGTTAGCTGATTGATAATAAGGGACGGATGGCTTGCTCGCCCTGATTGTAGCGAGTGTTGATTGAGCTTTTCTGCGGCGGCAAGCGCCGTAGCAGGATTAACTGTGGTGGTAAACAGCCTCTCTTGTCTTACGCTTTTTGGCATCTCGCCTGCAAAAAATAAGGTTTGATGAAGGGGCAGATATTGAGCATGGCGCGTCAGCTCGTTACGAAATAGCGCGGGCATATCCATATTGAAGCTGTCTTCCGTCTGCTGATAGAAGGCGGCAAAACTGCGCTGAATATAGCGCCCAAAGACAGTTGCGTTAATCCACTCTTGATAGACAGGGTTGTTTAGCAGCAGCTTGGTGAAGTTTTCTGGTCTTATCTCAGCGCTCTGGGTCAGTATCGCCATCAAGAATTGCTGCGAATCTATAAAAGTCTGCTGCTCCCATACTAGCGGATAGAGGCTCATATCTAACGACGCTAAAGTCGCTCTACTCATACTTAGGCCTCCTTTTAAGAGTCAGGTTGTTATTTTTATTTATTATGATTGATAAATTAGCGCTGATGATTATTCGGTATTGCAAGCTCACTTTTATGCTATGGTCAATGAGCTGATTTTACTATAGCAGTCTTACTGCAAGTATATCGGGTCTGTTGAAGTCAGCAACCTCAATTATGGCTAATATGCGAGCGCACAGAATAGAACTCATGATAAAAAAATTACTCACACTGCCGATACCCGACCAGTATCAAGTGCAAACTACTCATATTACGATGACTGATGGCACGCGACTACCTATCTCTGTTATCGGACAAGGCGCGCCTGTGCTGATACTGCATGCCTACGGCATGGATGCACGTGAATTTTTGCCTTTTATCTTACCGCTTGCTAGCAAATACACTTTTTATTTGCCGCATTTGCGCGGCTTTGGACTGGCACAGCCCATCGGTCTTACGCAGTTTGATTTTGTGCGCCAATATGCCGATGACCTCCATGTCGTCATTGAGCAAATTTGTTTGGCACGCAACATAGACGCATTGCCCGTCGCCGCCATCTCGATGGGCGCGCAAGTGATGTGGTCTTATTTTGAAAGGTTTGGCGCAGCCAGAGTCAGCCGCTATCTCAATATCGATCAAAGCCCTGCCATTCATAATCAAGACGATTGGCAAGGCGGACTATTTGGCAGCCGCCAACAAAAGGTATTCGATATCTTTCGCGGTGTTATCGATATGAGTCTGCCATATGCCGATGCCCAAAGCTTTACTCACCTGCCCTTTACACTGAAACGGCACGCTACTGACGTCGAGCGCTTATTCTCATTATTGTCCGTCAATCGTACGCGCTCAAAAGCGTTTATACAAGCGATGACTTATAAGAACGATCCTAAGCTTGCGCTGTATGAGCATCGTCTTTGGAACCATAAAAGGCAATGCTTGCAAGCTTATCTAACCTTGCCTTATGACTTTCGCGGTGCGTTAGATAAAGTGACGATTCCGGTCGTCAATCTCATTGGCGGGCGCTCCAAGCTCTACGATCCAAAATGGCAGCATAAAGTGACGCAGATGTTGCCTAATGCTAGGGAGATTGTGTTGCCCAAAGCTGGTCATGCCATACCGCTAGATGAGCCTATCGGTTTTCACAAGGTGTTAAAGAGATTTTTTGAGAATGATTTATGAGTAGGAACCAAAAAGCGACTTATAAAGTCGCTTTTTTATGAGAAGTTGCCAAAACTTAAAGATTAACCCGTTAAGGCTTTAATAAGCTCGAAGCGTGGTATTTGCTTACCATCACGGGTAACCATTTCGGTAAACATCGTCAAAGGCCTAACCCAAACGCCATACTCGCCGTACAGACAACGATAAACGACTAGCGCCTCTTCGGTTTCGGAGTGCTGAGCCGTATGCAGGACTTGATAAAGATTGCCTTTGTAATGGCGATAAATGCCTTGGGGGATGGTTTCAAAATTATTATTTTTCATACTTAGCTAGCTTCTCTATTAACTTGATTTTATGCTCAAACCATTCATCTTTTGACATGCTATACATCACCGTGTCCGTGACCACACCATTTCGACGTACTCTAATACCGCGTATGATGCCATCTTTTTTGGCACCTATTCTTTCAATTGCCTGTTGCGATTGAGTATTTTCAATATCTGTACGCCATCCAACGGTTAGGTACTCTAAAGTTTCAAAAGCATGAGTTAATAGCATGAGCTTACAGGTTGTGTTGATATGACTACGCCAGTACGATTTGGCATACCATGTATAACCAACCTCTAAACGCTTTGCTTGAGATAAGATGTCATGGTAACTTGTACTTCCGATAGCTTTTCCTGTCCTTTCGTCTATCACTACAAAAGCCACTCTATCTGTCATATTTGTGGCTTTATTAATATAGTCAGCCACTGTTGTCGGCGTAGGTACAGATGTGGTTGTTTTTTTCCAAAGTTCACCATCTTGGCAAGCCGCCATTAACTCATTGGTATGACTTAGCGTTAACGGCTCAAGAGTAACACCGTTATGTGACAGGGTTGGTTGATTTAGCATGTGTTACTCTCATTAAAAAATATTTTATTTCATATGCCGTTTGATAAGTTTGCCTTGGTATTTAATAATCAAATACTTTGAGAGCTTAGCCCACCGTTACTCTAGCATAGCCCTTTTTGCCCGCCTGAATAACGACGCTCTGGCCTGAGGTTAAACTAAATCCGCCATCGACCACTTCACCATCGACTTTTACCGCACCGCGTTTGACCATATCTTTAGCCGCTGAGTTGTTTTTGGCAAGTTCAGCTTGGTTTAAGATTTGCGTGATAAATAGCGCGTCCGCTCCTTCTAAGTTTAATACTACCTCTGGCAAATCGACTGGCAGCTCACCATCTGCTAAGACGTTACCGGCAGACTTGTGCGCATTAGCTGCAGCATCAGCATCATGGAAGCGCTCGATTAACTCTTCAGCGAGGATACGCTTGATCTCTTGTGGATTGCGACCGTTTTCCATCTCGTTCATCAAGCCTTCGACTTCATCCATCGGCTTAAAGCTTAAAAACTCAAAATAACGGCGAATCAAGGTATCTGGCATCGATAGCAGTTTTTGGTACATGGTGCCCGGCGCATCATAAATGCCCACATAATTGCCAAGTGACTTCGACATTTTATTAACGCCATCTAGGCCTTCTAAGATTGGCACGGTGATACACACTTGCGGCTCTTGCCCATAACGGCCTTGCAAAGTGCGGCCCATCAAGATATTAAAGGTCTGATCGGTACCTCCCAGCTCGACATCGGCTTCAAGGGCGATAGAGTCGTAGCCTTGCACTAACGGATAGAGAAACTCATGGATGGCAATTGGCGTTTGTGCCGCGTAGCGTTTGGAGAAGTCATCACGCTCAAGCATGCGCGAGACCGTCAGCTGGCTTGAGAGCTGAATCATATCGCCTGCTGACATATCCTTGAACCATTCGGAATTAAAGACGATACGAGTTTTTTCTTTATCCAAAATCTTAAACACTTGCTCAGCGTAAGTCTGCGCGTTGACTTTGATTTGCTCATCGGTCAACGGCGGACGCGTGCTGTTCTTACCCGAAGGGTCGCCAATCTTGGCCGTATAATCACCAATAAGAAAATAAATCTCATGACCTAAGTCTTGAAAATGCTTGAGCTTATTGATGAGTACCGTATGGCCTAAATGCAGATCCGGTGCGGTAGGATCAAAACCGGCCTTAATACGTAGCGGGCGGTTCAGTTTAAGCTTAGCGACTAAATCCTCTTCGGATAAAATTTCTTGAGTACCGCGCTGAATCAGGGCCAGTTGTTCTTCTAAATTGTAGGACTGCTCTGTCATGTTGCTCTCTTGTTTATCTTTATTAAATGATGAATTCCTCAAGGGCTTTTAGAATCTTGAAGGCCTATAAAAAGTGTTAGAATTTGAGAGATATATTAGCTTTTTTTAAGGGAAATTGCCATGAGTAACGCCGCACCTACTATAAATACAAATAATAATGACGCTGAGCCGACTACTAACGATTATGACAACCTAGACTACACCGCTCTCACTGATGCCCTAGAACAAACGGTGTTTGAGAATTTCGATGACGGCTTATATATCGGTATGATGTCAGGGACGAGCTTAGATGGTATGGATGCAGTGCTGTGTCAGTTTGCAAGTGATAGTGAGAACACACAGCAACCGCTGCAGCTCATCACAAGCCATAGCCAAAACTTTCCAGCGCGTCTGCGTGAGGTATTACTGGCTCTGTGTCAGCCAAACGGTACCGCTGCTTTGACCCCTAACTTCGATGAGCCCAATGATTTGGTAAGTGAGCTGGACTGGTTCGGTTGGGCCAGTCGTGAGTACAGTGAGTTTGCTAGCGAAGTGGTCAATACGTTACTACAGCAAGCCGATACTGATAGCGAGTCGGTGCTGGCGATCGGCTGTCATGGACAAACCGTACGTCATCGTCCACAAATGGCGGTCACCTTACAACTGCTCGATGCCAATATCATCGCTGAGCGCACCGCTATCAGTGTGGTCAGTGATTTTCGGCGCCGCGATATGGCAGTTGGCGGTCAAGGCGCGCCTTTAGTGCCAGCCTTTCACAAGGCTTTATTTTCTGACTCCGCTAGCACTCGTATCTTACTGAATTTGGGCGGTATTGCGAATATTACTGTGCTGCCAGCTAATGATGATCCGGTCATAGGCTATGACACCGGCCCTGCCAATCTGTTGTTAGACGCTTGGGCCAAACAGCATATCGATAAAGACTATGATCAAGATGGGGCATGGGCGCAGTCAGGACAAGTGATCGAACCACTGCTTAATCAACTCTTAGAGCATCCATTCTTTGCCCAGCCTCACCCTAAAAGTACCGGACGCGAGGACTTTAATTTATCTTGGTTAAAGTCTGAGCTACAAGCCTTTGATAAAACGGCGACCGATACACGCTATTCATCTGCTGACGTACAAGCGACACTGACCGAGCTGACCGCTATCAGTGCTTGCGATCAGATCAATCAGTTTATTAGTAATCAAAAACAAAGCAGCGTTTATGTATGCGGAGGCGGCGCGCTCAACCGCTATTTAATGACGCGTCTGCAAGCGCATCTTCCGCACTGGGCGGTGACTACTACCACTGAATTAGGACTGCAGCCGACTTGGGTAGAGTCAGTCGCTTTTGCTTGGCTGGCGCGGCAGACCTTGATGGGCGAGACTGGTAATCTGCCGGCAGTCACAGGCGCGCGTAAAGGCGTGGTACTCGGTCAAGTTTGTTTTGCTTAAACTGTCATTAGCAGGCATCATGAGTTTACAAACGTACACTAATGTATATTATAATGACTGCTAAAATAATATCATTTTTGTATAGTCAGGATAGGATATAGCTATGAGCAAACAGCAGCAAAAATCGCGTCAAAAGCAGCCGCATTATGAGCGCTCCGATGAGATGCGTGTGGTAGTCACTGGCATGGGCGCTATTACCCCGCTAGGCTTGGACGTTGAAAGTACATGGACGCGCCTGCTGGCCGGCGAAAGCGGTATCACTCCTATTGAGCACTTCGATGCTAGCGACTATCGTACACAAATCGCCGGCACCGTCAAAGACTTCGATGCTAAGCAATTTATAAATGCCAAAGACGCGCGGCGCTATGATGAGTTTATTCATTACGGTATAGCAGCCTCGAGTATGGCGCTAAAAGACGCAGGGTTTATAGATGAGGTCAGTGCTGATGATAGTCCTGTAGCGCATGTCGATCCAGAGCGTTTTGGTATTATTCTAGGTTCAGGGATTGGCGGTATTCAAACCATTGAAAATAGCCGTGACACGTTACGTGATAAAGGCGCTAAAAAAGTCTCGCCTTTTATTATTCCAGGTTCTATCGTCAATATGGCGGCAGGCTTAGTGGCTATTAAGCACAACTTACAAGGCCCTAATCTAGCGACTGCCACCGCTTGTACCACCGCGACGCATGCTATCGGCTTAGCGGCACGTCTGATCGCTCATGGTGATGCTGATATCATGCTCGCAGGCGGTAGTGAAAAAGGCTCAAGCCCGCTAGGTATCTCAGGGTTTGGCGCTATGCATGCGCTCTCCACGCGTAATGAGGAGCCGACCCGTGCTTCACGTCCTTTCGACAAAGATCGCGATGGTTTTGTCTTAGGGGATGGCTCAGGTGTCATAGTATTAGAGAGTCTAGCTCATGCTAAAGCGCGCAGTGCGACTATCCTTGCAGAGCTAGTCGGCTTTGGGATGAGTGATGACGCCAGTCACATTACCGCACCGCCAGAGGATGGTCGCGGAGCGGCACGCGCGATGCAAAACGCGCTCAATGACGCAGGCATTGATGCCGCCAAAGTCGGTTATGTCAACGCCCATGGCACGAGTACGCCGGCAGGTGATGTCGCTGAATCTTTGGCGATTGAGTCGGTATTTTCAGCAGTAAAAGACAGCATCCTTGTCAGCTCGACTAAGTCTATGACTGGGCATCTGCTAGGCGCGGCAGGCGGTATCGAAGCGATATTTACGGTGCTTAGCTTGCATCATCAAGAGGTTCCGCCAACGATCAATCTAGATAATGTCGAAGACAACTGCAATCTAGACTATGTGGCAAATCAATCGCGTGATGTGCCTGAGCTTAACTATGCGGTATCCAATAGCTTCGGCTTTGGCGGTACCAATGGCTCGCTTATTTTTGCCCGTTGGTCTTAGAGCAAACACCTTATCTTCATAAGCTAAATTGATTAGCGTAAGGTTTATAATTGTTTTGCTACGTTTGTCCTCTTGCAGCCCCTTATTATACTTGCGTATGATAAGGGGTAATTTTTAGCAGTTTATGGAAGCCATTATGTCGAGCTATTCTTTTTCTCATGAATTCTATCAGCATTGGACAGGAGCTCCTCAGCCAGTACGCGCCGCTATTGTACAAGAACTAAAAGACATCACTGCGCTATTACGAGCAGACACCTCGTTTGAGCAGTTTGTCTTTAGTAATCATGATCTCGATGCTCATCTTGATGACTTATACGGTGCACACGAGAAGCAGCAAGCGGCGGCAAAAGCACTTGCTGACGAACAAGCAGCACTGCGAGCTGAGGCGGAGCAGCAACGTTTAGAAGAAGAGCGCTTAGAGGCAGAACGTATAGAGGCCGAGCGCTTAGCTCGAGTCAGAGCGCAGGCTGAAAAACAAGCGGCAGAAGAAAAAGCGCAAGCCGACGCAGAAAATGAACAGCGACAACAGCAGCAAAACATTCAGCAAAAAGACAATCAAGAGCCAAGCGCTAGTGAAGAAAAACTAAGCTCATATACTCTTCATGCACATACCTCTCATAACCGCGAAGCCAATGCTGCAACTGCCACTTTAAAAGAAACTGATCCTAAGTCCAGTGCTGATAAAAAAGAGACGAGTGCTCACGATGAGCAGCTGATTAATGCAGTCGATGATAAAGTGTCTCATGCGGCGTCTTCCATCGATCTATCGTTAAAAAATACGACACTTAGCGCAGCTGAGCAACAAATGATTCATGAGTTAGAAGTTCATATCGATGACTATTTAACCGAACAGATGATGCAGCTGTCCGAAACGTTAAAGTCTTGGCTACGCGCGGAGGTCACGCGTCAGTTAAGCGAGAAGCAATAAGCCGCTTATAATAATAAAGCCAAAAAATAAGCTCAAAAAAGCGCTCAAGCCTGAACTGGCCGAGCGCTTTTTTATGTCTGATAGGTCAGAATCTAGAATGACTGACCATCAATACAGCTTTTTTAGATAGCTTGCGTACGCTTAGTGAGCCACTCAAGCGCTGCTCCCTCGACGCGGGTATTTAGCTCAGCATAGACTTGGCTGTGATAGTCATTTAACCAATCAATCTCTACCTGATCTAAAAGCGACTTCTCAATAAGACGAGTATCGATAGGACAGTAAGTCACCGTTTCAAAATTTAGAAAGTCACCAAATTCTGTCTCATTAGGGTTCGCCACGGCTTTATTGATAACTAAGTTTTCGATACGGATACCCCACTTACCTTCACGGTAGAGTCCCGGCTCATTGCTTGAGATCATATTTACTTTCATCGCGCGCTCTTTTGGCGTGCTGGCACTATAAGCGATCACTTGCGGGCCTTCATGGACGTTCAAGAAGTAACCGACGCCGTGGCCAGTACCATGACCATAGTCCATCTGCGCTTGCCACAGCGGCGCTCGGCAAATCGCATCAATAAGCGGCGAAGCGATACCGTCGGGGAAGTGCGCGCGCGCCAGTGCAATGTGCGCTTTGAGTACCGTAGTGAAGTCGCGCTTATGCTCGTCTGTGACTTGGCCAATACCGACAACGCGAGTAATGTCAGTCGTACCGTTTTGGTACTGAGCGCCCGAATCAATCAGTAGTAAGCCGCCCTCGCCCTCATTGACATCTAGATAGCTAAACTTCTCTGGCGTCGCGCGGTAATGCGGCAAAGCGCCGTTGTCATTGAAGCCAGCAATGGTCGGAAAACTCGGAGAAACATAATGCGGCTGCTGACTACGTGCGTCGATCAGCATACTATCGACATCCAGCTCGCTTAAACGCTCACCGCTTGCCAAGCGCTCCTCGAACGCACTAAAAAACTCACACAGTGCTGCGCCATCTTGACGCATGGCTTCGCGAACATGATCCACGTCGGCATCTGACTTGACGGACTTCAGTAAAGTGCTCGGCGCTATCTGCTCAATAAAACCAACGCCATCGACCATCTGCGATAACGTGCCAACAGCGACTTTGTTAGGGTCTAGTAGCAGTAAGTCATCGACTGTCAGCTCGCTAAGCGCTTGTTGCACCGCGTCATAATCAGCAAGCGTGATACCACTGTCTTTGAGCTCTTTTTCAATACCGCTACTGACTTTTTGCTTATCGACAAACAATGTTGCCTCGTTTGCACTGATTAGCATATGCGATAAAAACACGGGGTTATAGTCGACATCAGAGCCGCGTAGGTTGGTCAACCAAGCAATATCATCTAAGCTTGAGAGCAAGTGATGGGTTGCACCTACTTCCTGCATGCCTGAGCGTACAGCAGCCAACTTATCGGCGGCAGACTGCGACACAAACTGCTCGTCGTGCTCATATAGCTTCGCAGTTGGTAGTGCGGGACGATCTGCCCAAATGTCAGTCAACACATCACGATCCGTAATTAAGGTAATGTCGTGAGCTTCAAAAGCGTCTAATAGACGGTCTTGCTCAGCGATGGAGAGCACATTACCATCAATCGCTACGCTATCGCCTTCGCTCAAGTGCTCGCTCAACCAGTCAATGTGGTTGGGCTGCTTAGGCGCAAGCTTCTCTAGAGTAATCCCAGTATCGGCTAACTGATCAGCGGCGTGCACCCAATAACGGCTATCGGTCCATAGCCCCGCAAAGTCAGCGGTGACCACTAGCGTACCTACCGAACCGGTAAACCCTGAGAGCCACAGGCGAGCTTGCCAATACTCCGGTAGATACTCAGATAAATGCGGGTCCGCAGAAGGGACAATAATAGCGCTCAGGTCCTGCTTTACCAGCGCTTGGCGTAGGCTGTCGATACGGTCGTGAATAGCTTGTTTACTCATTGGGTGTTCCTTATATAGTTAGCTGAATGTAAAACTGTTATGGATTTAAACGCGCTACTGGTATAAATTTTACTTGCGTGCTGCGTTCCTTCGATGCTGCGCAACTTATGTTTTAAAAAGAGCATCCCAGTAGCGCTATGACATTTTTAGAGTGTATCGACTATATTATGTACTGATTGTTTTTAATTAAGTCGTTTTGATGAGTCAGTTTTGACTGATTTGTTCTTTTGAGCTAGCGATTATCAATAATCGTCTTATTTTATTAACGCTAATATAACTAGTTGTCGATATCAGTAGAGGTTTGGGCGTGTAGATGGTTTTCAATAGCTAAGCTGAGCTATCTTTTTATAAAAGAGAAAACGTGCCACCTAAGGTAACACGTTTTGACTGATGCTCTTTTGAGTAGCGACTGACTGATTATCAGCGCTGCTTATGAGTACGACGCGTCACGGCCATTAAACTTTGGCATCCGCCTGCTCGCTCTTTTTGAGCATAGTGTTGATCGGTTTGGCTAATAGCAACAAAATCACTGCTGTTACTACCAAGAAGATAGTCATCGTGGTAAATAGACCGGGCAACCCTTCGATCTTGTCTGCCGACACATATCCACCAAAGAATGCAGCAACCAAGTTACCCATCGCTAAAGAGGCAAAGAATAACCCCATCATCTGCCCTTGCATCCCTTTTGGAGCCAGCTTAGTCATAGAAGATAAACCGACAGGACTCAGCGCTAATTCGCCAAGCGTCAATAATAAAAGACTACCGACTAACCATAAAGGCGAAGCCAAGCCGCCCTCATTGGTTAAAATACTCTTAGACGCTAGAATCATCAGCCCAAATCCCGCTGCTGCTAAGAGCATACCAAGAGCGAACTTCACCATACTACTAGGCTCAACTCCTCTATTACCGAGCTTGACCCATATAATACTCACAATTGGCGCAAGTAATAATATAAACAGTGGGTTTAGCGATTGGAACCAAATGCTCGGAACTTGAAACCCTAATACATCCAAATCAGTATAGTTATCGGCAAACAAGTTAAAGGAGGTCGGCTGCTGCTCAAAGCTTGACCAAAACAGCGTTGAGCCGATAATCAGAATAAAACAAATCAGCAAACGCAGCTTATCGGTTTTATCAAACTTCGGTAAAACGAACAAGATAGCAAAATACCCTATCACCACAGCTGCGATGATATAGGTCATATAAGTCACTACCTGTTCAGGATTGAACGGCATAATCCCAGTAGCCACTAAGACAACCACAGCTGCGAGTAGGCCCAAAAACCCAAGCACCCAGCGACCTATGTTTTTGTGATTATCATTAACGCGCTCCCATTCAGGAGTGATGTTTTTGGCTTGTGCATAGTGGGTTAGTGTTTTTCGCGCTGAAAAACGATATATAAGTAGTGAGGCTAGCATGCCAAGGCCGCCGACCCCAAAACCGACATGCCACATGCCTTGCTCTTTGAACACGCCTACGATAAGCGCCGCGAGTAACGCACCGATATTGATACCCATGTAAAATATGGTAAAGCCACTATCACGGCGTACATCACCCTCAGGATATAGCGCGCCGACCATGACTGAGATACAAGTCTTGAATAGACCTGACCCTAAGACGATACAAATGAGACCGACAAAAAACAGGGTCATACCAAACATGGCGGACAAGGCAATAGACAGATGTCCTAGCGCAATAATGATACTACCCCACCACAGGGCACGCTCTTGTCCTAGCCAGTTATCTGCCAGCCAGCCGCCAGGAACGGCTGCCAAATACAATGACCCAGCAAAGATGCCATAGATAGCAGAAGCGGTCGTTTCATCGAAACCAAAACCGCCACTACCCACAGTGGCCACCATGAACAGGACTAAAAGTGGCCGAATACTATAATAAGAAAACCGCTCCCACATTTCAGTGAAGAATAGCGGACGTAAGGGTTTAGGATGTCCCATAAAGCCGTTTTCTAGCGCTTCCAGCTCAGCGTCACTTCCCTGGGTTTTTGATGTTTTGCTCATACTTCTATTCCTTCAAAAAGCACTCTATGTATGACGAAGTGATTATTAATGACGACTAATGGTCATATAAGCGCAATATTGTTTCACTTGTACAAATTCAAGTAAACAAGCCATTGCTCAATAATTACACAAATACCCACAAAAAAACCCTGCTCTCATCGAAGAACAGGGCATTATGCAAGCTTATATTTTAGTAGTAAGGCGTATTTTTGATAAGGCCGATAAGCAGTTGTACCGACACAGATCCACTCAGCAGCGTTATCGATATTGGCAGCGTTTGTTATAAACGTGATGACTCATTTATCATCATAAATGATTAAGGTATAAATGACGATAACTTGGCTTTACTCGGCAGCAGTCTCTTCAGCATCAACAGTAGCGTCGGCATCGCCATCGGCTTGTTCTGCAGTCAAGTCTGCATCAGCTGCCGCTGCTTGGTCTACCGTGCCATCAGCAGTCGCGGTAGCTGAACCGGTAGCGATAACAGCATCATTACTGCTCGGAGTCGGCGTAGTCGTTGCATCAGCAGCCGTATCCGCCGTGGCCTCTCCAGCGCCAATACTAGCATCGGCATCATCAGTTGCGACTGGTTCAGCGACTGTTGCCTCTTCTGTGTCGGCTTCAGCTGCAATCACTGCCGCTTCATCAGCTGCGACTGACTCTTCAGTAGGCTCAGCAGTAATATGCTCACCCGCTGGGCGCAAAAATGCAGAAATACCAATGAGTAACACGATGCCTAAAAATAAGCCAATGCCGCCTAAGGCAAATAGCAACTCTTTTTTTGGATTGTTATTAACAACATGCTCTGACATAGCTTATCTACCTTACAACAAAGAATATGTGAAATATTGAGCTATTATATCGCAATTTATAGCGGTTTGTTAAATCCCTTAACCAATTAAAGGTATTATTACTAGTCAGACCGTTCATTTTTATCTGACTTGACTAACTACGCTTGGGCCGCGTCCTAGTGATCGAGCGCTTACTGGCGAAACTTAGACCCAATAATAACGCTATAATTATTAAAATAGGATAATGACCGACCACCATAAAAGGGGTGTTGCCCACGCGCGCTTGGACATCGCCGCGCAGTACTGTACGCTCAAACTGCGGTGCGCGCTCAACGATTTGCCCTCTATGATTGATGATGGCGGTCACGCCTGTATTGGTCGCGCGCATAAACCAGCGGCCGTTTTCTAGCGAGCGCATTTGTACCATCTGTAGATGCTGTAGCGGGCCTGCTGAAGTTCCAAACCAAGCGTCGTTAGATATCGTCAATAAAAAATCTGTGCCAATAGCATTGCGGCGCGTGGTATCTGGATAAGCGACCTCATAACAGACCGCGGCGCCTAAGTCGTGCCCACGGACTTGCAATGGCGACTGCTGAGGACCGCCGCGGCTATAGCTCAATATCTCTTGGCTACCAGCAAGACTGGGCAAAATATCGAGCATCCCCTGAAACGGAATATACTCACCAAACGGTACTAAGCGCTGCTTTTTATACATGCCCTGCGCGTTGCTGCCAAGGGCGATTACACTATTATAAAACGGCGGATAGCTCTGCGTCGCTGGATCAAAGGCGGCCTCATCCTTATAAGGAATGCCGGTTACCCAAGTGGTATCGGTCTCCTTAGCCATTTTTACCATTTCACTGATAAAGCCTACCGCCTCAGTCTGAAACATCGGAATAGACGACTCCGGCCAAATCACAAGATCGCGGCCCCACTCATCACGCGTCAATCCGGCATAAATCTTCAAAGTCTCGAACTGATACTCAGTCAGCCACTTCATATCTTGCGGAATGTTACCCTGAATCAAGGACACCGACAGATCCGGGGTACCTTTAGGTTTAGTCCATTGCGGATTAATCAGCCATAAGCCAACACTGAATAACAATAATACCGATGACACGATAAGGTAATGGGCGCGGCGACGCATCAGCTCGACAGCACTTGCCGCGAGCAATACTGCCACAAAAGAGACAGCAAACACGCCAGCTACTGGCGCCAACGAGGATAGCCAGTACTGCTCGGTAAAGGCGTAACCTAAGAATAGCCAAGGAAAACCGGTAAATAACCAAGTCTTCAGCCACTCTTGTAAGATCCAAAGCGCCGCAAACGAGAAAGGCTGACGACCAACGAAGCGATTAAATATCAGCGCTAAGAAGCCATGAAACAGCCCCATCCCCAAACCCATCAACGCAATCAAAATCAGTGCCAGCCATGTCGGCGTCTCACTATAGTCATTGATAGAGGTAAATAACCAAAAGGCACCAACGCACCACAGTCCAGTGCCATAAGCTTCACCGATAATAAAAGCACGTTTGCCGCTCATCTTTGGCAATAAAAGCGCATACAAAATCGCTGGCGAGACAAAAGCGATCGGCCAAAAGCCGTAAGGCGCGAGCGCAAATATAAATATCGCTCCTGCCAAAGCGGCAATGATAGCGGTAAGTCCAAGTGGCATCTGATAAGCCTGTTTGGGCTTTAAACGCTTTTGTAAATCATCAGTAGACAGACGCATAGCAAATTATCCAAATTCTAAATCTTTAAGCCTAAGATGAGAGGCTATCAATGACGGTTGTAAATGAAATGGGCTCATAATAACAGCCTGTCATCATAAAAGGGTAAAAAAGCAAAAAACACGACCGCAATCGTGTTTTTTAAACGACAAAAGAAGCGCTTAGCTTGCGCCCTTTATCGCTAATGGCTGCCTGCATTAACGCTAATGGCTACCTATGAGGATATGAGAGTCGGCGTTGGTTTTGGTCACTTCAAGATCATTAATAGAGCGGCCATCGACATCAGTGATAGTAATCTGCCAATCATCGATAGTGACGCTCTCGCCTTCTAAGTCGCTGACGTATCCCAGCGCTTGCATCACAAGCCCGCCCATCGTATCGACCTCCGTATCGTCGAAGTGACTGCCTAGCTCATCGTTACAGTCCTCAATCACGGTAGAGGCTTGCACCCGCCAAGTATTTGGCTTTTCTGGATGTGCGACAATATTATTAATGTCGCTATCTTCATCGAAATCATCATGCTCATCGACGATATCACCAACGATTTCCTCTAACAAATCTTCCATAGTCACGACGCCTGCGAAGTTACCAAAGTCATCGACGACGATTGCCATATGCACCTGCGTACGCTGTAAGGAGCGCAGTAAGGTATCAGAGCGCGAGGTCTCAGTAATATATAAGGGCTGACGCACTAGATCTTTGAGACGCTTACTATCGATTTTCTCTTCTTGGTCCCGCATCATATGCACTAAGATAGGGATTAAATCTTTGGCTAATAAAATACCAATAACCGCATCATCATCTTGGCTGTCAAATACAGGGTAGCGTGAGTGGGTGGTCTCAAGAATAATATCCATGACCTCTTTGAGGCTCGTGCTTTCGTGCAGGCCTATCACTTGCGGGCGCGGGGTCATAATCTCGCGCACTTGCGTCGCTGGTAGATCTAATACGCCTTCTAACATATCAACCGTATCAGGCTCTAAGAACTGGCGCGACTGCTGCACCAAGCTGATCAATTCATCGCGGGTTTCAGGAGCGGTCGATAGCCAGCGTTTTAAGCCGCGCATCGACCAACTACTCGGACTGGGAGCATCATCAGACATAGTGATGTGAGTTAACCTCTTAAGTTCATGGACAGGGAAATAATGGCTATTTAAGTGACTGCTATTACAATTACTAATAGCAAAACAGCGACTACAAAATTTTTACTCAACCGAGTATACATGGGGATAAAATTGTAAATAAAAACAACGATTCGGCGATAGCATAAAACACTAGCCTATTTAGCTTCACTTTATCCCAAGGTAAAGCGACATTCAACGACAAATTTATCCAAATTGTACTGTCAGTGTGTTATAAACTTTGCTATGGTCAAAGCCTTCGTTTACGTAGTTCACTCTTATGTCTCGTCGCTTCTTTTTCTCTCGGCTATTAGCGCCGCGTCGCCAAGCTCATGGCGATACAAATACCAAAACCTTGGCTAATCCTCCAAGCTGGCTATGCCGTATCGTGCGCTTTTTTATCGTCGTGGCCTTAATGCTGTCGGCACTTTGGCTATTATTAGCGCTTTGGTATCAGTTCGGTACGTTCAGCCCTATTACTTGGCTGGCAAGTGTCTTTATCGTGGGTCTTTTAGCCTCGATAACGATGCTAGAGTACGCTCCAACACTGGCAAATAAAATCATTAATAAGACGCTTAGAACCAAAAAACTAAGTAAATTTTTGGCTATGTTATATAGCGGGCTCTGGCTAGTAGGCGTCGGCTGGTATTTTTCTATCGAGGCCAAAAGCGATCGCGACTGGCAGCCAGAAGTTAGCGAGGTGCTGTCCTACACTCGTGGTGCTAATAATCCTAATCTGATTACCTTTTATAAGGTGCGTAACTTTGATTGGTATCTTGCAGAGAAAGAGACTGACGGCGCTGCAGAGATTTTAGCGAACGAGCGCTGGGAGACGCGTACGATAGATATGTCAAAGTTATCAGGCATTGATGTGACCAACTCATATTGGATGGGACCGCTGATTGCGCATACTTTAGTGAGCTTTCGCTTTGAGGATGATAGACCGCTCGCTTTTTCCTTTGAGATTCGTAAAGAAGACGATGAGTCTTTTTCTGCTTTTGCTGGGTTTTTTCGGCGCTTTGAGCTCAGTCTTATCGCTAGCGAGGAGCGTGATATTATCTATACGCGGAGTAATGCTCGCGGCGAGCAAGTTTACTTGTTTCCGATCAGTCATCTGCAAAAGCACGAGGTTAAGGCACTGTTTGAGTCTTATCTAAAAGCTGCTGATGAGCTAGTGGCTAAGCCGTCTTGGTACAATACTTTTACCACGAACTGTACCAATATTATATTTTATATGGCGCGTATCGTCAGTGGTGAGCGGCTGCCGTGGGATTATCGGATTTGGGTTTCAGGCTGGCTGCCCAATTATCTTTTTGATATCGGTATGTTAGATGCCAATCCTAAAGAGCAAGGACAACCTTGGTCGATGGATACGTGGTACGAGCGCACCCATATTAACCCAAAAGTGCAAGGGTTCGATAATAATGCAGACATAGAGCTTAATGAGCAGCAGCTTATCGAGAATAGTCGTGAGTTCTCTAAGCAAATTCGTCAAGGTCTGCCTATGCCGCCACTTGCTGATTCGCAGATGGAGGCGGAGAGTCGCGCTAAGTCAGCGGCTAGAGTTTCTAGTTAATTTTAAAAACCTGACAGTTAAGGCGTCACCCAATTGACCACCCGCTCCTCCATTTCCTCATCAGAGATGCCAACCTCAGAGATGCAGCGCCCCGCAACGCCTATATTTGCCGCGCGCATTTGCTGCTGAGTCGCTACGGCATCTTTCGTCAGTAATAGATGCCACTCTGGCAACGCCTGTCCTTTATACAGGCGCTTATAGGCGCAGTGCGATGGTAGCCACATCATCTTTGGCAATTTATCGATAGTCAATTGAATACAGTCGGGCACGTACTCTTGACGGCTCTCATAATGCTGACAGTAGCCCGTTTCACAGTTCATCAGCTGGCAGGCGACATCGGTATATTCAACCAACTCTTCGTCCACCTCGCCCTGCTCGTCCTCGTCGATATACTTAATCAAGCAGCAACAGCCGCAGCCATCGCACAGCGCTTCCCATTCGCTATGATTCAGCTCATCGAGGCGAAAGCGTGACCAAAACTGTGGGCGTAAAGTGTCTGCCACTTGCACATTGGCATTAGCGGCCAACTCTGCTTGCTGCTCGGCTTTGTTTTGATGTTTTGCTTTGGGGTTTGATAACACATTCAACCTCATAGACTCGCTATAGTTGCTAAAGTTTTCAATGAAAACCATTTTGATAAATTGCGTTACAGTATTATAGCTGTTTTTGTCCGCTATGGGCGTTAAGGTGGTTGAGTAGTGAAAAAGCAACCTCATAAATCACGCGATAAGTACAACTAAAACTCATAACATAATAAGGACAATAATATGTCAATTAAGACTTTGGAATTAATCAGTACCACCGAAAACGGCGTTGAGCTGATCAGCTATGTCGCCCTTCCAGAAAAAGCCACAAACGACAGTCCAGTACCTGGCATTCTAGTCGCTCCAGAATGGTGGGGCGTCGTTGATCATCCCAAGTCAGTGGCTGAACGTCTAGCCAAAGCGGGCTATGCAGCAGTCGCGATGGACGTTTATGGCGAAGGCAAACTGACCACAGAGGCGTCGATGGCAAATATGTGGATGGAACAAGTGCTCGCGGACCAAGACATGCTGATGAATCGTTGCCGTTTGATTTTGAATGACTTCGGCGATCAGCTGGGAGTAAATGGGGATAACTTAGGCGCTATTGGCTTTTGTTTCGGCGGTAAAGTCGTGTTAGATATGGCTCGCGTTGGCATGCCGCTCAAGGCAGTTGCGACTTTCCATGGCAACCTAGCGCCTAAGCAAGCAGCCGATGACAAGTTCAATGCCAAAGTACTAGTGGCTCATGGCGGTGATGATAGTATGGTCTCTATGGACGCCGTTGAGGACTTCAAAAAAGAGATGGACAACGCTGGTGCTGACTATAGCGTCGATGTCTATGAGGGCGCTAAGCATGGTTTCACCAACCCGCATGCCGATGAGCGCGCTGCCAAAAATGATATCGACTTGGGCTACGACGAGAAAGCTGCGAATGACAGCTGGAGTAAAATGCTAGACTTTATGAAAGCGAATCTAGGCTAATTGGACTTTTAAAGCCAATCATATAATACGCCGAAAAGCGGAGCATGCATGTCATGCTCCGCTTTTTTATGCTCTGCTTTTCACAAGGTAACGCCTTTTATAAAATATGACTTATCACCTACAACCGGCCAAAACCTATAGACTTACTTTAGCCTGACTCAGCTTCTCATTGTATAGTAAACTTAACGCCATTATAAAAACAAACCGCTAACAGCTTGGCTTAGCATTCCGTTTTAGAGAGTCATCAATTTAAAAAGGTAGTAAAACAATGGTCAAAGAGACGATTCAGTGGTTCCCCGGGCACATGAATAAAGCCCGTAACGAAGTCAAAGAAATCATGCCAGAGATGGATATTGTCATCGAAGTCATTGATGCCCGTATTCCTTATAGCAGCGAGAACCCTATGGTTGCTGCTCTGCGCGGTCAAAAACCCGTGATCAAAATCCTTAATAAAGCTGACCTCGCCGACCCCGAGCGCACGCAAATATGGCTTGATCACTTTGAGGCGCAAAATGGTGTCAAAGCGATTGCTTTTGATGATAATAAAGCCGATGACGTCCATAAAATCATTGAACTGTGCAAAAGAATGATGCCGGGTAAAGCAGAGTCCGGCCGGCAAATCAAAGCGATGATTATGGGTATTCCGAACGTTGGCAAATCAACCTTGATTAATACCTTAGCCGGTCGCTCGGTTGCAAAGACGGGCAACGAGCCTGCGGTCACCAAGTCACAGCAACTGATAAAACTCGATGGCGGCATTATGCTCTATGACACCCCCGGCATGCTCTGGCCAAAAGTTGAAAACGAACATTCAGGCTATCGCTTAGCGGCGACGGGCGGCATTCGTGATACTGCCTTTGATTTCGCTGATGTCGCAGGCTACACCGCTGAGTATTTGATCAAAGATTATCCTGAATTATTGAAGTCGCGCTACAAAGTTGAAGATCTACCAACAACCGATTGGGAGTTTTTTGAAGTAGCGGGACGCAATCGCGGCCTACTCAAAAAAGGCGGTATCGTCGATACCTACCGCATGTCAGAGATACTCATCAATGAGCTGCGCAGTGGTACGCTCGGTCGCATTACCCTTGAGACGCCTGAGATGATGGCAGCAGAAGAGAAAGTCGTGGCGGAACAAAGAATCGCTGCTGAAGCCAAAAAAGAAGCCAAGCTTGAGGAAAAGAGAATGCGTAAAAAGCGGGCTCGGAAGAATCGGAAGTAGGGTTTTATGTTTTATTACTAGGGTGTAGGGTGTGCCTCGCGCACCGGATAGTTGGCGCAATTTAACCAACAATGTAATAAACTTTGTAGTAATTACCCAGATTTAACTGAAATTTTAAAACATAAGCTTTAGAAAATTAACGTTCAATAAGACGACTATGATTCCATCCGCTAAAACCATTCAAATCTATTTACCCAAAGGTAATCCTCGCGGACTACGTTTGGCTGAGATGACCACGCGTACGGTACGTTTGATTGAGATTCCGCGTATCCATATTGATGATTTTTTTGCGATGCCTGATGCCAATCAAGTAGGCTTATATTTTTTAATAGGTGAAACAGAAAGTACCGATAAGCCGCTACTATATATCGGCCAGACTGGCGACCTAAGAAGACGATTAAATCAACATGACGACAAAGACTTTTGGACGCGTGCCTTTGTTATGCTTTCAACGAATAACTCAATGACGCAAACGCACGCGCTATATATGGAACATAAAGCTATAGCGACCGCCACTCAAGTTGGGCGCTACGAGATTAAAAACGGCAATACTGGCAATAAGCCGCACACGCCTGATCCTTTAAAAGCGGATTGTGAAGAGCTGTTTTATACCCTTGATGTTTTATTATCGACTTTAGGGCAACCCGTTTTTGAGTCTTTAAATATTAAAGAAAATAACAACATTAAGAATCAGTCTTCGGGTGACGTTGCTGTTCCTTTAATCAGTACTGCTGATGCCTTGCCTATCGCTGATTCACAGCCAACACTGTTTTACTATAAGGCGAAAGATGGTGATGCCAAAGGTTATTATGACGATGATGGCTTTGTCATATTGGCAGGATCGTTAATACGGCAAGCACAAGCTATCTCAGCCCCACCATTCGTTACTAAAATAAAAGAGAATTTATTGAGTAGCGGCAAGTTAACGCCGATAAACAATAAAAGTTATCAGCTAACTGAGAACCAACTATTTAAGACACCTAGCGGAGCTAGCTCATTAGTCTCAGGACGCTCGACAAATGGCTGGATTGAATGGAAAAACGAAGCGGGTAAAACTTTAGACAGCGTTTACCGTTAGTCAAATACCTTTATATCGTGCCTAGTGAACCTCATATACGAATAGATAAATTACCTTTAATATCAGCAAACTCTTCATTGTCGGTGTGCGAGGCGCACCCTACCTGCCAAGACTAGTTTACGACCTACAAGGAATACTTTTGCCTACTCATTTTTCTCAGTCAAGCTCATCATTAAACACCTTCGCCCCTCGCCTACTCGACTGGTTTGCCGAAAATGGCCGTCATGACCTGCCTTGGCAACAGCACCAGACTGACACCCCCAATCCTTATATCGTTTGGCTATCCGAGGTTATGCTGCAACAAACGCAAGTTAAGACGGTGCTGCCCTACTTTGCGCGTTTTATGGACTCTTTTCCGACCGTGCAGGATTTAGCCGCAGCGGATTGGGAGGTGATCGCTGAGCACTGGGCAGGGATGGGCTACTATGCGCGGGCGCGTAACCTGCATAAAGGCGCAAAGCAGCTGGTTGAAATAATTGATGAGACAGGCGATTTCCCGCAGACTTTAGCGGGTTGGGAGGCGATATCAGGCGTTGGACCTTCAACAGCTGGCGCAATTATGGCAATGGGGCTACATAAATATGGCGTCATTTGCGATGGTAATGTCAAACGCGTACTGACACGCTGGGCAGCAATTGACGGTGATATTACCAAATCAGCAACCACCAAACAGCTTTGGGCTTTGGCAGAGCGGTTAACGCCAAAAGATAACTCAGGACTCTTTGCACAAGCGATGATGGATATGGGCGCGACTTTATGCGTGCGCCGTAATCCTAACTGTCAGCTATGTCCGCTAAAGGCCAACTGTATCGCTCACGCGCAAGGTCGCGAAATGGACTATCCTGTCAAAGCCAAGAAAAAGCCCAAGCCGAGCAAATTTAGCAATGCGCTTATTATCGAAAATGATCACGGCGAGATACTTTGGCTACAACGTCCTGACAATGGTGTTTGGGGTGGCCTATGGAGCTTGCCATTACAGTTTGTCGAAAAGGTAGAGAGTGATACTAATAGCAAAGTTGCGACTGGGACGCAAAACCTGAATGTCAGTAGCAATGAAAAAGTCTACGAGAGCGAATTTACCACTGCTGAGCAAATCATTAATGACTGGCTAATTGAGAATAATTTAGTTGCCACACCTGTGAGCAATACATTATTAGAGAATGCGCCTATTAAACATTCACTGACTCATTTTCACTGGTATTTGCAGCCACAAAGAGTGGTTGTTGATAATAAGCAGATTGCAGAACTAAAAGATAAGTTAAACGCTGCCGATATAGAGTTTAAGTGGTTAGGGCAGCAAAAAGCGCGCGATAGTCTCGGACTACCGCGCGCAATGATTAAGATTATTGAGGTTTGAAATTAAGCTCAACCGTAGGCTGGCGCTTTAGCCCAGCTTCTTGAACTAGATGTTTAAAAAATCTATCTTTAACGAAAACTTCTGCCAACTAAGACTTTGGCACTCGCAGACGCATCAGCCCTTCTTGCTGCACGGTAGCGACGAGATTACCGTCTTGCCAAAACTGGCCATGATTAAGACCTTTAGAGCTAGAAGTGGTGTCGCTCCACATATCATAGAGTAGCCAATCATTGAGATCGAACGGACGATGAAAATGCATGGAGTGATCGATACTCGCCGCTTGTAGGCCGCTGGTCATAAAGCTGACACCATGCGACATCAGTCCCGTGCCTACTAAATAAAAGTCCGACGAAAACGCTAATAATGCCTGCTGAATAGCGACAGGCTGATTGCCAAGCTCGCGAATACGTAGCCAGTTGGCCTGCTTAGGTTTCATAGGCGTTGGGTTGATCGGATCGCGCGGTTTGACCGGTTTGATCTCGACATGACGACGACGCATAAACCGTGCTTTGAGCGCGTCTGGTACTTTGCCGACGTGCTCGTCTTTTAGCTCTTGCTCTGAAGCTAAGTCTTCTGGCGGCGGATACACTGGCATACTCTCTTGATATTCAAGCCCCTCCTCAGCAGGCGAGAACGACGCTATCATCGAAAATATCACTTGCTCTATAGGCTCTTTGCCTTTTACTTGCTTGTACTGAATCGCCGTCACTTCTCGCGCGGATAGGCTACGACCGTCTCGCAAGCGGCGCACTTGGTAGATGACAGGCTGCTTGATATCGCCGCCACGCAAAAAATACCCATGCAGTGAATGGCAAGGCTTGTCCTCATTCAAGGTGTGAGACGCTGCCATAATTGCTTGCGCGAGCACTTGTCCGCCAAAGATACGTGAGCCCACATAGTCGTGGCTTGCGCCTTCAAAAACATCCGGACTGAGCTCAGTGAGTGCGACTGTCGCTAACAGCTCGTCGATAAGTTGCGAGTTATCAAACATATCAGACATAGCGCTTATTTTCCTTATTCTAATATTTCTACTAACAAACATTTTCGCTTTGAATGACAATACTTGTTAGTAAAAATGATCACTTTAGAAAGTTTATTAAAAGTTAAACATAGTAACCAATAACGAGATTTTTGACCAGTGATGTCATATGACTCAGCGACTATTATGATGACTGTATCGCCTAAAAAATAGTCTCTGCCAGTTCCATAAATGGATTCTATACCGCTCCTTGGCTCTATTTTATTTCGTGCTAAATCCTAATACGAAAAAGAGGCGCTAACGAGCACCCCTTTTTATACTACTGCTAGCTTAGACTAGGGCTTTACTGCCACCAAAATCCGGATAGAGTCAGGTACTAGCGATAGACTCGCTAGGGCCTGCTCGCCTTGGGCTTGCAGCTGCTCTAAGCGCTCAATCTCGCTGTCACGCACATTAGGATTGATGGTTTGTAAGTGCTTGAGACGCTTGATCTCACGTGACCACTGCTGAATAAAGCGGCTACTTGCCTGCGCTCCTATTTCAGCCAGCTGCGCACGGGCGATATCTTCAGCGTCATAGTAGCGCTGCTCGATAACATCACCGCGCGCCTTAATCACTTGCCGCGCTCGATTGTTATCTAAACGCTCGATATGCGGCATAATCATCTCGGCGCTGATACGACTTGATAAATCGCCGCCCTGCTCACTCATAAACACCCGAATATTTTGAGTCGGCAAGGTTGCAGGCAGATTGAGTACTTTTGGCGCGATAGTCTCGACCCGAAAGTTAATCTCAAGCAGTACTGCGCCCTGCGGCATTGCGGCGCTCTTTAGCATACCAACAGTAGTATTACCAAAGGTGCTGGTGCTCGCCAGCTCATAGATAGCGCGCATCAAAGGATGCTCATGAGTAATAAAATCAATCTCTTCGCGCTGCAAAGCCAGCTTGCGCTCGAAGGTCAAGCTCATGCCATCTTCGCTGAGTGGTAAGCTCTCCATATACTCATTGACTTCATTACTATCGATCGGCGCAATCACCCATGAGCCATCGCGCTGTACGCTATGATCGATATTCGCGGACGCCAAAAAACGCTCGACGAATTGCGGCAGTAGATTATGACTATCAAAATCCACCATCGCATCTTTGATACGCGAGGCCACCCGCGGACGGCACGAGTTATACTCAAGTAGGCGGTCGCGGCCTGCTTGTAGCTGAGCCTCTAAACCTAAACGCGTCTGCTTCGCCTCAGCGATAACCGCTTGTAGCGCTTGCTGGTTATCCGCGGTATCTGCGCCTTCTAACAGCGGCTTTAAGGTCTGAATATACTCCTCTTGCACGCTTTGCGCTGTTGGCGATATCTGATTGAATATATTGAGCGCGCTGTTATACCAGTGATACAGACGCTCTTGCGCCGTGCTCTCCACATAAGGCACATGTAGTGTAATCCGCTGCGTCTGGCCGATACGATCCAAGCGGCCAATGCGCTGCTCTAAAGTATCAGGATTGGCCGGTAAGTCCCAAAGTATCAGCTGGCTTGCAAATTGGAAGTTACGACCTTCTGAGCCAATCTCTGAGCACAGTAGTATTTGCGCCCCTTCTCTATCAGCAAAAAACGCCGCAGCTTGGTCACGCTCAAGAAGCGTCATCTGCTCAGTAAAGATAGCGGTCTTGATACCGGCATGCAAACGCAGTACCGCCTCTAAGCTCTCAACTGTCGCGCCACTACGGGCAATAAGTAATACTTTTTCTTGTTTCAGCTCGCCTTTTAAGATATCGATCAGCCAAGGCACGCGTGGGTCGTCTTCAAGCCAGCCACCATCGGGCTGATTTTCTTCGCCCCATAGCTGCTCGCGCAGTTTACCTGTGGTCTGATAGCTGTCTATCCAAGCCTCAGGCAGCGGCAATGGATGCGACTGACTGCTACGGCCGTAGAAGCCTTTGACACTTTCGCGCGTATTACGGAATAACACCCGCCCCGTCCCATGACGATCTAGCAGCTCATTGAGGGCATAATTACGCAGCTTCTCATCTTCATTGATGTTTGCCAACTCCTCGGTGCTGATATCGAGCAGGCCGCTTAAAGCTTCAATCTGATTGGAGCTCAAAGGCTTATCTTCTATCAAGATATTGGCAACTGCCGCCGTTTCGGCAAAGGCATCTTGGGACTCAATAAACGCATCCAAATCATCGAAGCGATTGGGATCAAGCAGACGCAGACGGGCAAAATGACTTTGCGCGCCCAATTGCTCTGGCGTGGCAGTGAGTAACATCACCCCTGGCGTTTCATTAGCAAAGTCAGCGACGAGCTCGTATTTATCATTGCCGCCTTGCGCCTCATCCCAATGCAAGTGATGCGCTTCATCGACGACAAGCAGATCAAACCCAGCTTCTATGGCTTGCTCATACAGATCGTCATGATCAAGCAACAAGTCCATACCGGCGATGATACATTGCTCAGTAGCAAAGACGTTTTGTTCAGGGTCGTGCTCTTTTATCGCCGCCGTACGCACCAGATCAAATAGCGCAAAGTTTAGATTAAAACGGCGACGCAGCTCAATCATCCACTGATACTGCAAACTATCGGGCACGAGTATCAATACGCGCTCAGCCTTACCGGTAAGCAGCTGCTGATGGATAATAAGACCGGCTTCGATAGTTTTGCCCAATCCCACCTCGTCAGCGAGCAGGACGCGCGGCGCAAGGCGCTTACCCACTTCATGAGCGATATAGAGCTGATGCTCAATGATATCGACGCGCGCGCCCATGAGACCTTTGAGCGGATGACCGGCCAATGCCGACTGCATACGCAAGATATCTTGGCGCAGATCATACCAGTCACTACGCTCAATACGGCCAGCCAGCAAGCGCTCAAGGGGCTTAGCGAGCGTAATATTCGCCGCCAAGCGCGTCTCCATAATAGGTTTAACCTCCACCCCTTGCTCATCATCTTCGACGCTGTACTTAAGTACGCCCATTACCTCATCGACGCCGGTAACGGTATAGTTATTACCCTGCTGATCAGCGATACTATCACCGATTTTGAATACCACGCGCGAGAGCGGAGCAGAGTTTTTGGCATAGACGCGCGTCTCTTCGCTTTGCGGAAACAAGATGTGCACGCAGCGATCATCGACGTCGATCACCACACCTAAACCAAGCTCAGACTCGGTATCAGATAAATAACGTTGACCAACAGCGAATTCGCTACTGAGTAATGAGGCGGCAGAAATAGTCATAGGGCGGTATCTTTTTGTACTTAAATGATAAAAATAGAAGATGAAAGTAGTCACACTATAGATAATGAGCAACAAGCAACGTCGCTGCAAAGTCGCACTATTATATAGCGTTAGCGGTTAGATGGTTGCGCTAATTGTGTTTTTCAAGAGCTTATCACCCAGCCGTTATTTTAGGATTTGCATTCTGCTCGCTGCAGTCTTCGCTTTAGTAGGTTAGTTTTGCTTTTTGCTACAGCATGCTACATTAGAGGCTTATAAAATAACGACTACTCATAACTAAAACTAAAAAGGACTCTCTATGAAAGCGGTACTACTCGACGAAGCCAGATTTTTAGAAGGTCTTGAGCTACCCAAGCCTGCAAAGGTCAGCGAATACGTCACCTTTGATAAAACGCCGCAAGACAATAAAGTAATCATTGAGCGCTGCCAAGATGCCGACATCATGATCTGCGGCACCCTGAGGATCGAACGCGAAGTGATTGAGGCGCTCCCTAATCTCAAACTCATACAACTGAGCTCAAGTGGTATGAACACCATAGACCAAGAGGCCTGCAAGGAAAATAAGGTTGCGCTATACAATGCTTCTGCTTTTGCTGCTAAAAGCGTTCCTGAGCACACCTTTATGCTGATGTTAAATGCGCTACGTGCTGGCATTCATTATCATCAAAAGGTCGCTGATGGCAGTTGGCGTAAAGATCGCAGCTCACAGATTAACCAAGCACCGATGATTGATGTCGAGGGGCAAACCTTAGGCATCATTGGCGTAGGTACCATTGGTAAGCGCGTAAGTGAGCTTGCACAAGCGTTTGGCATGACCGTACTATGGGCTGAACATCAAGGCGTCGAGCCCCGCAGCGACGATTATACTGATTTTGAGACCGTGCTTGCCGCCGCCGATGTTATCAGCCTACATTGTCCGCTCACACCAGAGACTAAACATCTAATTAATAAAGACACCTTAGCCAAAATGAGCAAACAGCCGCTGATCGTCAATGTAGCACGCGGCGCAGTAGTCGACTCTAAGGCTATGGCACAAGCGATAGAAAATCAGCAAGTACTCGGTTACGCAACCGATGTCTTTGAAAAAGAACCCATCGCCACAGACGATCCTTTACTTAAACTGGCAGAGCAGCAGCATCCGCGAGTTATCTTTAGCCCGCACGTGGCGTCAGGCAGCAAGAACGCGCATCATAAATTATGGCAGATTGTCCAAGAGCAAATTAACACCTTTATTAATAACACCGATATTAATAACACCGATGAAAAATCAAATGATAGCTCCAGTAATCATAAGAAAAATAAGTAAGGAGGCAGTATGAAAGCGGTATTTTTGGATAGAGGCACGTTTTCTCAGGACTTAGACTTGCCAGCGCCAGCAGGAGTCACCGATTATGTTGTCTACAGCGATAGCCCAGAGGATACTCAAACTATAGTCGAACGTTGCCAAGATGCAGACATTATCTTTACTAATAAGATTAAGATGAGCGCTGAGGTGATTAGTAATCTGCCCAAGCTAAAGCTGATTCAATTGACAGCGACTGGCATGAATAACGTTGACAGCGACGCTTGCGATAAGCATGGGGTGACGCTATATAACGTCGCAGGTTACGCGGTCAAAAGTGTGCCAGAGCATACCTTTATGCTGATGACTATGGCGATGCGCGCTGCTATCCACTACCATCAAAAGGTCATTGATGGCTCTTGGTCTGATGACGGTGGCTTTTGCCTATTAGATGTACCACTGATCGATTTGGAAGATAAAACGTTAGGCATTATTGGCGTTGGCACTATCGGTAAACGAGTGACCCAGATTGCCCGCGCTTATGGCATGACCGTGTTGTGGGCGGAACATCAAGGCCAAACGCCGCGCAATGAGGATTATACCGCTTTCGATGAGGTGATAGCCCGCTCCGATGTCATCAGCTTACATTGCCCCTTGAACGAGGACACCAAACACTTAATTAATAAAGACACTTTGGCAAAAATGCAAAAGCAGCCTTTGATAGTCAATGTCGCACGCGGCGGTATTGTCGACAGCCAAGCGCTAACCAATGCTGTGAATAATGAGCAGATATTAGGCTATGCCAGCGACGTCTTTGAAGCTGAGCCTATCACTGAGGACGATCCGCTGCTTAGCCTAAAAGATCATCCGCGCGTTATCTTTAGTCCGCATAATGCCTGGGGTAGCGAGAGCGCGCAGCTGACGCTATGGCGGATACTGAGCAAGCAAGTCAGCGCGTTTATTGATAAAACAGGCTAAGGTTAAAACTAGCGCGTAAAATGCAGCCACTTATCAGCAATTTTGCGGTGTTTAAGCATCATGCGGTCGAGCAGATAGTTATTCATTACTCGCCATGGATAGCGATCGCCTTGTTTAGGTAGCACCTTGCTTGCGCGCGCGACATACCCTGACGACAAAGCTCCCATTACGGTATCCTTTTGTGTTTGCGCGGTCTCAGTGGCGGTTTGCGCGCTTGCTACAGCCACCTGATAATCATGCTTATTCATATAGCTGATCAATCGCAATACGTACTGACAGGCGATGTCTATCTTTAGCGTCCATGACGCATTGGTATAGCCAAATAACACTGCCATGTTAGGTACGCCCTCGAGCAATACCGCTTTGTAGGTCATGCGCTTGCCTATCGCAACCTCTTCTTCATCAACGACTAACTTAGCACCGCCTAGTACCTGCAAATTCAACCCAGTTGCTGTGACGATGATATCAGCGCCCAACTGCTGACCTGACTTTAGTAAAACCCCTGTCTCGGTAAAGCGCTCTATCTCATCAGTTACAATATCTGCCTGCCCGCTTTGTAGCACCTTAAAAAAGTCACTATCAGGCACGGCGCAAACGCGCTGATCCCACGGATTATAATCAGGCGAAAAATGTTTGATATCGATATCGCTACCTTTGAGCTCTTTTTTGACGCCATAGCTCATTAAGGCTTTCATCAGTTTTGGTGCATAGAGTGAGGCGCGATAAGTCGCTTGTTGCATCAGCACATTGCGGGCACGCACTATTTTGTAAGCTTGCGGTTTGGATAAAGGCAAGAGCTTGCCTGAGAGATTTCCTATCGCATAATCATCGGCGGCGACGCTAGCAATGTACGAAGGCGAGCGCTGTAACATAGTCACCTGACTGGCAGTCTGCCCCTCAGTCTCATCTAGCAGAGCTGGCAGCAGCGTCACCGCCGTGGCACCACTACCGATGATAAGCACTTTTTTATCTTGATAGTCGACGTCCTGCCATTGCTGCGGATGCACAATCTGACCCTTAAAGTCTTCTTCCCTCTCGAAGTGCGGTCGATAACCTTGATCAAAGTCATAATAGCCCGTAGCGCCAACGATGAAGTTCGCGGTTAAGGTTAAAGTCTCATTGGTCTCGTGGTTTTTGACCGTTGCCGTCCACTGTCGCTCGGCACTTGACCAAGATAACTGCTTAACTTCATGGCGATAGCGAATGTGCTTTGTGACATCAAATTCATTCGCCGTATCTGCCAGATAGCTTTTAATATCTTCGCCTTTGGCAAGCATTCTGTGATCGAGCCAAGGCCGAAAGCTATAGCCAAAGGTCAGCGCATCAGAGTCGGAGCGAATACCAGGATAGTTAAACAAGTCCCACGTGCCGCCTAAGTCAGCGCGCTTTTCTAGCACGATAAAGCGCTCAGCGCTATTGGGCTTTTGGTGATTGGTGTTGCGCCCAAAGATAGTCTTATTGTGCGACTGCTGTAAACGGCTCGCCATGCCGATACCTGCGATGCCCGCACCGATGATAAGCATCTCGCAGTCTACCCGCTGAGCGCCATTGGCCTGATGAGCTGAAGATGGAGCTGATGAGGCATCACGGCCGCTTAAGCGTTTTTTAATAGTGTCTTTTATCGCTTTTTTAGTTGTCCGTATATCGATCATTCCCATTTTCCTTATGCAAACTGGCCTATATTAAAAAGGCGTCGGACTCTCCCAGTCCATCCAAGCTTCTAGCACCGGATGTTTTAAGCGCAGCTGCTGAGCATGTAAGTTAAGCCGCGGTGCGATCGTCAACGCCGATCCTTCAGCGTAAATCGGATCGCCGATGATCACATGACCCATGTGCACCATGTGTACTCGTAGCTGATGACTGCGACCCGTGATAGGCTTTAGGGCGACGCGGGTTACCATTTGCGGCTGGTCTGCCTGCGTAACAGCGCTATGCTCTAAAGATTGCGCACCGGCGCCTTGAGCATTGAGACACTCATGCGCGAGCACTTCATAATGAGTCAAGGCCTGCTTTGGCCAATTCGGATCAACGATATGACGCGGTTTGAGCGTTGGCTCATAACGCACGGGCGCAGATATCTTACCTGTGTCTCCTACTTGTTGCCACTGCCCAAACACGCGAGCTTGATAGAGCTTTTGCGGCAGACGCTCGATGAACTGCTTACTGATATGGGTTTGCGCCGCCGCATTTTTGGCAAATATAAGCAGTCCTGAGGTATCCATATCGAGTCGATGAATAAGCTTAACGTTTGGATTCACCTTCTCAAGCCGGGCAAGCAAGCTTACCTTTAAGGTTTTTCCGTCAACGCTCAACAGCCCTGCAGGCTTATCAACCACCCAGATATCATCGTCCTCAAAGACCGTTATCGTTTTAGCGAAATCTTGAAAAAACGCTAGCGGGTAATTTTGTTCTTGCTCGTTAAGAGCGTTAGTTTCTTCTTCAGTAAAGAGCATAAATGAGCTTATTATAAAATAGGGGTAGCGAGCACTAACTATAGAACAGTAGATCACACTACTGGTGATAGGCAGATGCCATTGATAGATTCTGCGCTATTGTTTTATGTTGCGATTGATTGTACTAATATTAATTGTTAAGCATTTTAACGAGCCGAGCGCTATTAAGATTTAGCAGATATGTTACTATATCGATATTCATTCATGGGTATTAGCGTTAGTCATCACCTTTAATATATCATCTTTCATAACAGTACGACTAACCCTCGTATAGCCTTGATTGGTTTTATCATAAGGTTATATTTTACCCAAGAATAAAAATTTAAACTTAATAAAAAGAGAGACATATTATGTCAGATTTAATCGTTAACACCACCGATAGCGACTTTGATAAAGACGTACTACAAGCTGACACGCTTGTGTTAGTAGACTTTTGGGCGACTTGGTGTGGTCCTTGCAAATCTATCGCACCTATCTTAGAAGATTTGGCTGCCGATTATGAAGGCAAAGTCAAAATCGTCAAAGTTGATGTCGATAATAACCCACAAGCTGCTAGCCGTTTCGGTATTCGCAACATTCCAACACTATTTGTCTTCAAAGACGGCGAAAAAGTAGATTCAGTTATGGGCCTACAGCCAAAAGCAGAATTGGCTAAAGTTTTAGATAAGCATCTATAAACTGATCCAAAATAGCACGGTAATAATAAGTTGATCACTGATTGCTTATGCCTCAAAAAAGCCATTATCTATAACAGATAATGGCTTTTTGCTGACTTTTTGCACAAATAAATCGATTAGCGACTTTTTTTAACAAAAATAATTGACAACCCCCTATCTATAACCGTATAGTCTGCTGACAAGAGTAATACAACCGTTTTTCATAAGCGTCTTGTCGCAAGTCTCCTCGTGTTTGTTACTGCAAAACACAACTATCATTATTAAGCACCATTACCAACTATAATTACTGATATTGAGCTTTTATCGAAGACTCTTATGTCACCTTCTTTATATCCATTGTGAGCCTCCCTATTGTAATATCCTACAATTGGCGCTGAGCTGATATAAAAATCCAAGACAATATAAACCTAATGCTTTGCACACCTTCTACTCATACTCAATACTGTTTGAACCAATGTCGTGGGTTGTGCTGCTTATGACCTCTCTCGCCTGATAACCTGCTAATGACTTTCCTATGAATTTAACTGAATTAAAGAAAAAATCAATCTCTGAGCTCTTGGCTATTGCCAAAGAAATGGGGCTCGATAATATGGCGCGTAGCCGTAAGCAAGACATTATCTTTGCTATATTAAAGACCCATGCGCGTAATGGCGAAGCCATCTATGGCGACGGCGTATTAGAAGTCCTACCAGATGGTTTCGGGTTTTTACGCTCATCAGAGGGCTCTTATTTGGCCGGTCCTGATGATATTTATGTTAGCCCTAGCCAAATCCGCCGTTTTAGTCTCAAAACAGGCGACAGCATTGCGGGTACTATTCGCCCGCCAAAAGACTCTGAGCGCTATTTTGCGCTACTAAAAGTCGGTGAGATTAACTTTGACACCCCAGATCGCTCGCGTCATAAGCTTATCTTTGAGAATTTAACCCCTCTCTTCCCTACTGAACAATTAAAATTAGAGTTAGGTAATGGCACTACTGAGGATCTGACCGGCCGTATTATCGATCTGATCGCTCCGATTGGTAAAGGTCAACGCTCCATTATCGTCGCCCCGCCAAAAGCCGGTAAAACGATGCTGCTGCAGACCATGGCGCAGTCGATCACTCGCAATAACCCTGAGTGCTATTTGATTGTACTCTTGATTGATGAGCGTCCTGAAGAAGTCACCGAGATGGAGCGTACTGTGCGCGGTGAAGTGGTTGCCTCTACCTTTGATGAGCCGCCGCAGCGTCACGTACAAGTGGCGGACATGGTCATCGAAAAAGCCAAACGTCTGGTCGAGCACAAGCAAGACGTGGTTATCTTGCTCGACTCTATCACACGACTCTCCCGCGCTTATAACACAGTAATGCCATCATCTGGTAAAGTCTTGACCGGTGGCCTGGATGCCAATGCGCTTGAGCGCCCCAAACGCTTCTTTGGCGCGGCACGTAACGTAGAAGAAGGCGGCAGTTTAACCATTATTGCTAGTGCCCTTATCGACACCGGCAGTAAGATGGACAGCGTTATCTTTGAGGAATTCAAAGGTACGGGTAACCAAGAGATCACCCTTGAGCGTGATTTGGCCGAAAAACGCGTTTTCCCGGCCATTAATATCAAAAAATCTGGCACTCGCCGCGAAGAGCGTTTGCTTGATGAAGATAAATTACGCAAAGTCTGGATACTGCGTAAACTCTTGCAGCCAATGGATGGGGTGCAAGCCACTGAGTTCTTACTTGAGCGCCTAAAAGAGGCGAAGACCAACGATGAGTTCTTTGAACAAATGAATCGTAAATCTAAAGTCAACTAGCCTAACCGTTGTGTTTAAACAAGATCACTTCATAGTGGTCTTTTTTAGTTTAGGCGATACCTTTTATCCATCTAGATAGCACTAGCTTATTATTAGCAGAAGAATCATCGTACAAACCGTTAGCTTACTACAGCTCATCTGACAAGCAGGTTGAGTCAAAGTCGTACTAAGGAAACAGTATAGACACATCGCTTACACCTCAGATGTAAACAATAGCGTATTCAATACGACTAAATTTTATAATCAGCGTACTATGAGCAGTAGTACAAGTGTATTTCTTCTGTATTGATCTTTATTGATAATTGCTATATCTATGGTTATCCACTTTATTATTGGTATATGCTAACAATATTTATTATTGGTATATGCTAACAATAATAGTTAATGACGATAACTAGTGACTCCTTTGATAAGCATTTTTATTGATAAGTGACTAGCAGTGACAAATTATCAATGATAAAAATATTGATCAATTTTACAATTTAATAGGTGATGATATGAAATTTGCTAAAACTTTTGCAATGACTGCGATTACAAGCTCAGCGTTAATTATGACAGGTTGTAATACTGCCGGTTACAACAGTGGCTTAAGTAATACTGCTAAAGGCGCTACTGCTGGTGCAGCCGCTGGCGCTCTTATTAGAAGTGGCGGCGATAGTAAAGATATCGCTCGCGGCGCACTTGGTGGTGCGGCAATTGGCGGTGCTGGTGCTTATATTCTTGAAAACAGCAGATAGTCATACAGCTGTTGTTAATTCTGCTACTGTCATAAATGAATGACAACACCGCTCGAACAAAAAAGCCTACCTGATAAAAGGTAGGCTTTTTTATTGCTCATTAATAATAACGCTTAGCTTATAATTAACGCTTCTCTTTATCCAGATTCTTTAAATAACAGAGCTTTATAAAGAGAAGTACTGCTAGATATTACCCGTTACAGAGCACCGCTGAAAGTATCGCAAGATTGTACATTACCGCTTTCAAGGCCACGAGTGAACCAATCCACGCGCTGTTGACTGGTACCATGGGTGAAACTATCTGGCGTTGCCGCGCGGCCGCTGGCCTGTGCTAGACGATCATCGCCTATTTGTCCGGCAGCGTTAATCGCCTCATCGATATCCCCTGGCTCTAAAAACTGTACTCGTTGCTGATTGCGATTCGCCCATACCCCTGCAAAACAGTCAGCTTGCAGCTCTTGCAATACAGACAGATGATTGCCTTGTGCTTGTGTCACTTGCTGGCGAGCTTGATTCACTTGTTGACTGATACCCAGTAACGTCTGCACATGATGACCTACTTCATGTGAGATAACATAAGCTTGGGCAAAATCACCCGCTCTTCCTCGGTTCTCTTGGTCGCCAGAGCCTTGCTGATCGCCACTGATCCCTAGATTTTGACGCATCTCAGTGAAGAAGGAAGTATCCAAATAAATAGTTTGATCTCCTGGGCAATAAAAAGGCCCAGTCGCGGCGGTCGCGCTACCACAAGCGGAGCTAACTTGACCATTAAATAGTACCAATGAAGGCTCTTGATAGGTTTTTCCGCCTTCATTAAATATTTGTCCCCAAACCTCTTCGGTGTCCGCTAACACCACTTGCACAAATTGGGTATCACGGTCATCACCAGTTGCGACTTCAGTGGCAGAACTGCCGCCGCCGCCCGTGACGACTTGACCCGTTTGTAGCGCGGTCATAGGGTTGACGCCAAACACTAGCCACAAAATACCCGCGATAATAATACCACCAATACCGCCCCCTATCATTTTACCGCCGCCGCTACTCGTGCGCACGTTCGTACTGCCTCTTCTTCCTCTCCACTTCATAATTGCTATCCTCTATATAAATCATTTATTTATTTTATAACTAATCAATAAAGCTAAAGGTTAACTTATTTCTTGAACTACAAAACCGCAACAGAACTTCAAACCTTTAAACGATATTTGCTTTTCTTTAATAGTACAATCTTTACAGATACAGACCATATAGAGTTAGTCTGAGTTTAGATTACTTATTGTATTTTGTATCGCTAACTGAACTTATATATCAGGACAATATCGAATTCTATTTGGTATTTAATAACGGTTGTAAGCTTATTTAAAAACGAGATTTAACTTAGTTTTTATATTGATCAGCCTTTGTTTTGAGCGATAAATCAATATCGTTGTTTTTATCACTTTATACGAAAAAAGACAGTGCAATAAGATTTGTAAATATTGTTTACATTTTTATTGCTCATTACTCACATAAAGTCTTTTCATTCGCAAAAAAAGAGTATAGAATGCGGGGAAGCTGAGTAGCTGTGACCATTGACGGTTGAATATCAAGATACTTAAATATAAATATACTTATAAGTATCTGGTTTTAAGTGTCTATCGTATTCACCCTTTTATTATAGCTAACATACTATTTCATTTTCTGGAGAAACATTATGGATATTAAATTACTAGCATTAGCCGGTATCATGACTGCAACTTTTGGCCTAACTGCTTGCGATAGCAGCACTGAAAACGCCGCTGAAGATTTATCTGACGCTCAAGAAGAAGTGCAAGACGCTCAAGAAGAGCTAAACGAAGCTGCTGCTGAAGGCGAAGTTGTTGCTACTGACGCTGAAGCTGCTGTTGCTGACGCTGAAGCTGACATCGCTGAAGCACAAGCTGCTACTGCTACTGACGAGATGGACGCTGAAGTTCCTGTCGACGGTACAACAACTAGCATGGATGTTGCTAGCGAAACTGATACTGCTGCTGTAGACGCTGCTGACGAAGTTGTGGTTGTTGAAGAGTAAGCTCAGTAATTTATTACACTTGTAATGAATCCTGACTAATAAAAAAAGAGAGCCTTGGCTCTCTTTTTTTTGGCTACTATTTGGTATTTTAACGAACCACTCTTTTAACCAAAAATACTACTTATTTATATCATTCTCAATTCATAAACTTGTCATTAGCTATAAACAAGGGCTCAGAGCCTATAAGAATAGTAAAGCTCTTACATCGAGCTGACTAAGACTTGCTTCAATAGCATAATGGAGCCGAAAGTTTGAGTCGACTATTATCAAGACCAATAAAATAGCACTCAAAATCGAGACTTAAGCTTCAAATAAACGCTCATCGACTTTTTGGCGAAATTTTTGGCCAGTTTTGAAAGTGACCACTCGGCGCGCGGATACGGCTACGGGCTCGCCGGTTTTTGGGTTACGGCCTGGGCGACTGCTTTTGTCTTTGAGCTCAAAGTTACCGAAACCTGAAAGCTTAACTTCCTTACCGTCAATCAAACTCTCAGACAGCTCATCAAAGAAATTTTCGACCAGACAGCGGCCTTCTTGACGGCTTAGGCCTAGATGATCCATTAAATGTTCAATCATATCTGACTTTGTTAAGGTACTCACAGTGCAACTCCTGATTGGTGCGGTAGGCTCCCTTGAATACTATAGTACAGTGACAAAATGAATAGTTACTGTATCAATGGTATGGCTAAGAGAGCCTGCTTTAACTTACGGTGTTATAAAAACGGCATAAGAAAGAATTGATTTTCAACGCTTGTCATTATAAAGGATTTTTTTATAAATTGATGACTAGTTATCATAAAATTCTTTAATAATAACCAGTTAGCATAAGTGAGTGCCGCTTAGCTGTCGCGTAATTGAGCCCCATGCTGCTCGCTCAAAGCCGCAACCACTTTATCGGTCGTTGTTTTGACCGTGTCATCAGACAAGGTTTGGTTATAATCTTGCCATACTAGTGCAAAGGCTAGTGAACGCTGACCTGCAGGTACGTTATCCCCTTGATAAACATCAAATAACCATAAATCAGTTAATAATTCGCCTGCCGCGCTACGTATGGTAGCTTGTAGAGTCTGCAAGCTGATTTTATCATCGACCAAAATAGCTATATCACGGCGTATCTGTGGAAATTTGCTGGGTGTGGTAATCGTCTGCTGTTCACGAGCAAGCTCTAATAAAGGCGCTAGTGAGAGCTGGGCGACCCAAGTGACTGGCAAATCAAGCTGCTTAGCAGTATTAGGGTGTAGCTGACCGAGCCATCCTACGTATAGATCATCTATATAAAGCTTAGCGCTTTGACCTGGGTGTAAAAAGTCCAGCTCACTGCGCTCGTAACGCACTCGCGCGCCGTCGATTAAAGCAGGAAGTAGCTGCTCTACATCATGTTTGAGATCATAAAAATCAATTGCACGGTTTTGGTAGGCTTGTTCATCCCAAACATTACCTACAGCAACGAGCGCTATGCTAGGCGTCTGTACCAACTCACTAACGCTATGACCAACAAAGCTTAGACCGGTCTCAAAAAAGCGCACACGCGACTGTTGGCGATTAAGATTATACTGCACACAGGGCAACAGACTCGATAATAGCGTACGGCGCATCACGGCTAAATCACTCGATATCGGGTTGGCTAGAGCTAATACCTCCCCTAGCGCCTCATCTTCGATTAGCGCTTCTATCTTTGCATCACTGAAGCTAAAGCTGATCGCTTCCATATAGCCGATATCGACTAGTGCCAGCTTCATCTCATGAGTCAAATCTGCAGTATCGTCATAGTCCATACTCACTTGTAGATGAGGCAGGGTACTGGGAATATTGTCGTAACCGTATATCCGTGCAATCTCTTCTATCAAATCCTCAGCAATACTCATATCGAAACGATGCGATGGCGGCGTAGCTTTTAAAACATGCCCTTGTTGCTCTACGTCAAACCCTAATTGAGTCAAAATACGTATCATCGCCTCAAGTTCGATATCGATACCTATCACCTCGCCCACCTTTGCAATAGGTAAAGATATGGGCGCTCGTGAGGGTAGCTGTGTAGGACTCTCAGCACTCACTATAGATCCTGCTACGCCGCCTGTAACTGCGGTGATTAGTTCGCGAGCTCGCGCTAAAGCAAGCTGTGGCAACTCAAAATCAACGCCGCGCTCAAAGCGCTGAGAGGCATCGGTATGCAGACCGAAACGGCGAGCACGACCGGCGATAGCTAATGGACTAAAAAAAGCACTCTCTAGCACGATATTGGTCGTCGTTTCAGTGACGCTGCTGCGCTTGCCGCCCATAATACCAGCAAGGGCTAAGATACCTTGGTCATCAGCGATGACCAGCTCATCACCGCTTAACGTTAGCGTCTGATCATTGAGCAAAGTAACACTCTCTTGCGGCTTAGCCAAACGCACTTGGATATCGCCTTCGATCGTATCGGCATCAAAAGCATGCAGGGGTTGTCCAAGCTCCATCAACACATAATTCGTCACATCGACTAAGAAGTTATGGGTACGTAGACCTGATTGAATAAGCGCGTCACTCAGCCATTTTGGGGTATCGATACTACGATCGATAGCGCTAATCGCTTGCAATAAATAACGCGGGCACTGTTCGGTGGCAGTGATCTTTACATTAGGAGTTTTTACCTCTTCACTAGCGGCAAAAGCTAAGTTTATCTCTGGCGTCTGCATTGATAGCTCGTTAATAACGGCTATTTCGCGCGCGATACCGCGTACGCTAAAACAGTCGCCGCGATTCGGCGTGACAGAGATATCTAATATTTGATTGTCTAAGCCTAAGTACTCACGGATATCAGTGCCAGTTGGAGCATCGTCAGGTAGCTCAAGGAGTCCATCGATATCATCAATCAAATCAATCTCAGAAGCACCGCAAAGCATACCGTTCGAGGCCACGCCGCGTAGCTTGCTTTTTTTAATCTTAAAACCTGTCTTGTCATCGCTTGGTAGCACAGCACCAACGGTAGCTACGGGCGCTTTCATCCCAGCATAAACATTGGGTGCACCGCAGACGATTTGTAATGGTTCAGCAGTACCAATATTGACCTGAGTAACGCGCAGCTTATCGGCATCTGGATGTTGTTCCACACTAAGCACTTCGCCGACGACCACACCACTAAAAGCGCGGGCAACTGCAAAACGATCGTCAATCTCAAGCCCGGCCATTGTTAGCTGCTCAGCTAACTGCTCGCTAGTATTGGCGGGATTCACCCATTGACGTAGCCATTGTTCGCTAATTTTCATAAATATCTCGGATCTGAATTTTATAATAAAGATTCTATAGTAAGGAAAGGCCTATCAGCACCTAGCGCCCTAAATACAAGTCTATAGCAGACAAGCAGTTAGCCAAATTGCTGCAAAAAGCGCACGTCGTTTTGGAAGAATAGACGCAAATCATCGATACCGTAATAGAGCATCGCAAAACGCTCAATACCCATACCAAAAGCGAAGCCAGTATATTTATCGCTATCGATACCGCAGTTGGTTAGTACTTGCGGATGTACCATGCCGCAGCCCATGACTTCTAGCCACTTACCATTATCATCTAAGATGTCGACTTCGGCTGAAGGTTCAGTAAACGGGAAGAATGAAGGACGGAAACGGACAGTCAGCTCTTTGCCAAAGAAGGCTTGCAAAAACTCGCTAATCAAGCCTTTTAGCTCAGCAAAAGTGCTCGACTCAGTGACCATAAGCCCCTCTAGCTGATGGAACATTGGCGAATGCGTTTGGTCTGAGTCGTTACGATAGACGCGGCCTGGACAGATAATACGAATCGGCGGCGCGCTTTGCTCCATAGTACGAATTTGCACTGGGCTCGTATGCGTGCGCAATAAATAATGCGCGTCAAAATAAAAAGTGTCGTGCATAGCGCGCGCAGGATGATGCGAGGGAATATTTAGCGCTTCAAAATTATAATAGTCGCTCTCAACTTCAGGGCCAGTCGCCACGTTGAAGCCTGCTTGCACAAAAAACTGCTGCATGCGCTGAGTAATCATAGTCACAGGGTGCAAGTGACCTTTTTGAGCGCCGCGCGCAGGCAAAGTGATATCGATACTCTCTTTGGCAAGCTTTGCATTTAAGGCTGCAGTCTCAAGTTGCTGCTGCTGCTCGCTCAAAGCTTGATTGATACGGCTACGAACCCCGTGCAACCAGCCGCCGTACGTCTTTTTGTCGTCGGCAGCCAGCTTACCCATTTGTTTTGACCACTGGGTCAGCGAGCTTTTTTTGCCCGTCAGCTGTACGCGCAGCTCTTGCAGTTCAGGTACGGTGGTCGCTTGCGCAATCAGCGCTACAGCAGCGTCGGCCAAACCGTTTAGCTGCGCTTCATCGAGCTCATTTAATTGCGAAGATAGAGTCGGTAGCGCCGACAAATCGGTAGCAACAGGGGTAGTCATAAGACGCATTATTCCTGGTATAGACAGAGTATAGATTGTAAGGGTTTGCGCAAATATTGCAAATTATTTACCGTCTTTTTATCTGGACGGATTAGGGTCTGTTGAACATAGCGATGTTCGCTATCGTAAATTCTTGACCTATTTGAATATGAGGAAGAGACAAAGATACAAAAAAAGCCACCGACTAGCGGTAGCTTCTTTTATATTGACCTAATCATGCTAATTAACTGGCCCTTAATTACTTAACAATAAAGTCTAAGGGTAGCTAATACTTAAGCCAATTCTGCTTTCGCTTTTTCAACTAGTACGCTAAAAGTAGCCGCATCATGCATAGCGATGTCAGCTAGAACGCGACGATCGATATCGATGTTGGCTTTTTTCATACCGTTGATAAAGCGGCTGTAGCTCAAACCATTTAAGCGTGCACCAGCGTTGATACGAGCGATCCATAGACGACGGAAAGAGCGTTTCTTGTTACGGCGGTCACGATAAGCGTATTGACCCGCTTTCGTTACGGCTTGTACTGCTACACGATAAACACGTGAACGGGCACCGTAGTAGCCTTTTGCACGTTTTAGGATTTTTTTGTGACGGCGATTTGCCTGTACACCACGTTTTACACGGGCCATAATTTACTCCAAGATTCTTTAGATATAATAAGCGATAAATTGCAAAGATCGATTAGATGTATGGGCACATACGACGAACTGCTGCTTCGTCAGACTTGGCCACCATCTTTAGACCACGCAACTGGCGAATACGCTTAGGAGATTTCTTGGTCAAAATATGGCTTTTGAAGGCTTGCTTACGCTTGAAGCCATTCGCGGTTTTTTTGAAGCGTTTTGCGGCGCCGCTTCTAGTTTTCATCTTAACTTTCATGATGAGTTGCCTCTTTGTCTTTGATAGAACCTGGTCGTCAAACGATTGTTATCAGCGATTCATAAAATCTGCTCATCAATCAACCATTTGCCTCGAGGTGGGAGGCGCTATTTTAGCAGACTCGCTACTAATTTGCCAACCAAAGTTTCAATTTTTAGCTCTAATTTTAGCTCTAATTAGTGAAACGCTATCATAGTAGCTAGTAGCGAATTCTCTTCAGCGGCAGCCTGTTTATCCTTTTAGCGCGTAAAGCAACCGTTCACCCCTAAAAATATTGAAATTATCCGGCAGCTATGCGTATAATAATTTATTCATATAAATGAATATAATATACTCTAACGATACCCGTTTATACGATTAGCTCGTGTTAGCTCCTATATGAATTTGTATAGCAATACGTGGCATTAATGATTCGGCGAGGGCACTCCCAAACTTCTACCTTTTAAGCATCCTTTTAGGAGATACTATCGATGATACCAACAGACCGAGAATTAGTCTTCGACGATACTGTATTCGTCTTTGAGACGGTCATGCGGGTAAGAAATAACGAAATTGGTGTTGGTAATTTTTTGACGCCAGAGTCTTTATCTCACCTATTGTCTGAGACTCGCGAGCGATTTTTATATGCCAAAGGTATCCAGCAGATTCATGCCGATTACCAAGGTCTTATTATAGTTGATATGCAATTGAACCTTTTTAGTATGGTGCGCACGCGTGAAGCGCTGTTATTTGAGGTAGGCGTACAGCAGTTATCCACTAAAGGCTGCGATATCAATATTAAGGTCACGCGCATGGATGATAGCTCTTTAGTAGCCAAATCACGCCAGCATTTTGTTAATTATGATTATCGATCAGGTAAAGTCACGACGCTGAACAAGACAATCAAACAGGCCCTTGATCAATGTAAACAGGCTAACGCCTAAGCCCTACTTTTCTGTTTTTTCTTGCTGTTTTTCTTATTATCGTATCGCATTCAAGCCACCTGTATAGTATTATCGATCTAGCCTAATGCTAATCAACCGCCCTCCCCTTTTTTATCAGACGCTAGAGACATTATGACTGTACCGGCTTGGCTCACTGCTATCACCTTTAATTCCGACGGACTCATTCCAGCAATCGCTCAAGACCATCAATCAGGACGTATCTTGATGATGGCCTGGATGAATAGCGAAGCGCTGCAACTGACTGCCCAAACGCAAACAGCGGTCTACTTTTCGCGCTCTCGTAATCAGCTGTGGCATAAAGGCGAAACCTCAGGGCATACCCAGCACGTACATGATATCCGCTTAGACTGTGACGCTGATGTTATCGTACTCAGTGTCACCCAGGTGGGCGGTATCGCTTGTCATACTGGCCGTGAGTCCTGCTTTTATCAGCGTTTGGACTTGTCGGGCTCAGAGCCCACTTGGCAAGCAGTGGAACCGGTATTAAAAGACCCTGCCGATATCTATAGCACTAACTCTCAAAGCCCTGAAACTACAGAAACTACGAGTAAAACGAACACTAACTTGGCTGAAGAGAATCATCAAAGCCTGCAAGCTGAAGACTCCATTTTACAGCAGCTCGATCAAGTCCTCAGCGCCCGCAAGCAAGCAGATAGCGATAGCTCTTATGTGGCAAGCCTTTACGCAAAAGGTCTTAACAAGATATTAGAAAAAGTAGGCGAAGAGGCGACCGAGAGCATTATTGCGGCCAAAGACTTGGCCCATAGTGATGCGCAACTAGATAAAGAAGCCTTTGATGCCGCGCGTTATGAGTTTATTTATGAAGTGGCTGACGTGTGGTTCCACAGTTTAATTGGTCTGGCTTGGTTCGATATAGAGTCTGAGGCCGTACTCAATGAGCTGGGACGACGCTTTGGTCTCTCAGGCATCGATGAGAAAGCGTCGAGATAACCTATCATATAGTGAGTTCAGTATAAAAACGATACAGTGGGACTGGAATAAGTTTTTCGCAGCCTCTATCTACGTAGGCACAGCACGCAAGGAAAATTTAGACCAGTTGCACGTTGATATATAATGTATCTGTTTTATTTAGGATCGACTATATGTCGAAAACAAAAGTGCCACTACCTATTTACTCTGTGTGATTGTTGCGACTTTCACCTTTTTGTCATAACGGCAAGGTATAATAGTATTTTTACGTCAGCGTTATGTCTGTATTTTTGTCAAATAGATCAATATTCTATAAAATAACAGTAGCGCGGTGGCGGCAATACTGATGTCAACAACTAAAGAGCAGCATTCACACTCAGAAATCTCAGACATGAGGTCTCAGACATTAAGGATATCATTATGGGCAGTTTTTCTATTACACATTGGCTCATTCTCTTGGTGGTCGTGGTCGTCGTTTTTGGCACCTCTAAGCTGAGAAATGCCGGTAAAGATTTAGGCGGCGCGGTCAAAGGCTTCAAAGATGCGGTCAAAGACGAAGAAGCCGAAAACGTTAAAAAACACCGCGTACTCGATCATGAAGCTGGCGTGCCCCCCAATAGCAGTGCTAATAAAACGCACGGCACCAAAGTTGATGATATTGAAATCAGTCCTGCTGCAAGCGATGATCAACATAAAGTTTAGTTCGACAGAGTAGTTAGTACAGCCGCTACGTTGGTTATTTTTACCTGCTCTATAGATAGTGATGCTCAGGCCTTATGTTTGATATCGGATTTTCAGAATTACTCTTATTTGGCGTTATTGCCTTAATCGTGCTTGGCCCGGAGAAGCTGCCACAAGCAGCGCGTACTGCTGGTCAATGGTATGGCAAAATTCGCCGTACTGTCTCAACGCTACAGTCCGAGATAGAAGCTGAGCTTGATCTGGCAGAGACCCGCCAGCAGATGCAAAAAGAGATGGCAAAAATTCGCGAGTCAGAAGCGCAAATGAAGCGCGAGATGGCTGAGTTACGCGGAAACATGCAAGAGTTTGAATCTGCTCAGAATCACAGCTTAAAAGATGAAAATAATTCTACTAGCTTAAAAAAAGAGCCAAACGCTCACAAGGATAATGATACTGCTGTCGATGCTAGCAAAAGCGCGGCGACGCCAACTTTAGATGAACAATATGCTTATGATAGTGACTTGATGGTTGATAAGCAGTCCGAAGCTATAAATACTGACTCAGCCTCTAGCGACGATATAAATACGCCTATAATGACGCGTCCATGGGAGAATATGTGGTTTCGCTTAGGGGCTTACGATAAGGCGCGTCGTCTGCCTGCTGCGCCTTACATGCCGAATTATAAAGCTGATACTTTGCTCTATAGCCAAACCGATGCGGATAACCCCATGCCTCATAATGGAGAGGCGAGTTTATGACATTGTTTAAACGCCAAAAAAGCCGGCAAGAAAAACTAGCTCATGAAGAGGCAGTTGATAGCGCATCTTTTGGTAGTGTTGATACTAAAAGTGCTCAAGACGAAAAATCCGATGATTTATTAGACTCTCTTGCAGACATGCCCATCACTGAGCATTTGATTGAGCTACGCCGGCATCTAATCAAGATCTGCGCCGCGGTATTAATCGTATTCTTAGCACTGGTTGGTTTCTCACGGGAGCTTTATGATTTTTTATCTGACCCATTAGTGGCGCAGCTGCCTGCTAACTCAACGATGATCGCGACCGACATTACCTCTAACTTTATGGCGCCCATTCGCTTGACTATATTTGTGGCTGCCTTTTTTGCCATGCCTTATATTCTTTATCAAATTTGGTCTTTTGTCGCACCAGGGCTGTACAAAAAAGAGAAAAAAGTCGCAATACCGGTACTATTATCATCGATTATGCTGTTTTATGCCGGCGTGGCTTTTGCCTATTTTGTGGTACTTAAAGGCGTACTTAAATTCTTTATCGTTTTTGCGCCACAAAACGTATTGCCGATGACCGATATAGACAGTTATCTGAGCTTTGCCTTGAAGTTATTTATGGTGTTTGGGCTGACGTTTGAGATTCCGGTAGTGACTTTGCTGTTGATATTGGTCGGTATTGTCTCCATTCAAAGCTTAGAAGATAAACGCCGTTATATCATTGTGGGCTGTTTTGCCATAGCGGCGGTAGTGACACCGCCAGATGGGGTATCGATGTTGATGCTCGCGTTTCCGATGTGGCTGTTGTTTGAGTTGGGCTTATTTTTAGCTAAAATCTTGCTTAAAGACAAAAAAGAAGATCTAGTCGCTGAGCACTCAGAGCATTAACAAAGCAAAAGTGATATCAATGCTTTATGAAATGATTAGTGCGTTATAAGACAATGACTGCTGATAGCAAATGTTTGCTCATAAAGACAAAGCTAATCTGTTAAAATCAGTAGTGCTCATTTACGCATGCGCAACAGACCCTATTCCAATCAAGAAAGCGCCTTTATTTGCGTTTTTTCTCTTCTAATGAGCCATTGTTTACGCAGTGGCTTTTTTTAGCCCCGTGTCTTTTATTTCATGCTTCATTTTATTCTGTTTTACATTTAGGTAGCTTTTTATGTCTGCATCTATGCCCGCTTATATGAGTGACCCTACCGAAGAGCAGCTTGCTGCGCTTAATATGGCGATGGATCATAAATCGTTTAAGGTGGTCGCTTATGCCGGCGCGGGTAAAACGACTACTTTGAAGCTGATTGGTGAGCGGCTGCGTGGTCGCGGTTTGTACTTAGCCTTTAACAAGGCTATAGCTAATGATGCGCGCGCCAAGTTTCCAGGACACGTCGACTGCCGGACCTTTCATTCGCTCGCCTATCGCCATGTGCCGCGAGACATTACCGCTAAGCTATCATTGCCTCGGTTTTCGCCGAAACGCTTAGGTGATGACTTAGGCTTGCAGCCGGTGCAAGTGCGACGGCAGATAGAAGGCTCGAATAAATACATCACTTTGACGCCAGCCCGCCTTGCGCGATTTGTCAGTGATGCGGTGAGTAACTTTTGTAGTACGCATGCCAGCTATCCGGCACCTAGGCATTTGGCCTTCCCGAACTGGCTCGATGATAGTGACGCTGAGCAGCTACGAGAAATGCTCTATCCGGCAGTTGAGCAGCGCTGGCTACAGTCGATTGACGCGCGTCATCCTGCCGGTATCGGTCATGATATTTATCTTAAATTATGGGCGCTATCTAAGCCTACTATCCCGGCCGACTTTATCTTATTTGATGAAGCGCAGGATGCCGACCCTTTGATGATGGGTATCTTGACGCAGCAATCAAAGCAAGTTATCTATGTTGGCGATGCTCATCAGCAGATCTATGAGTGGCGCGGCGCGGTCAATGCGATGAAAAAACTACCGCTGCCGCAAACCTTATTGACCCAGTCGTTTCGCTTCGGCGAACCTATCGCTGAGGTGGCGAATACGTTACTCAAAGCGCTACAAGAAGACGTGCCTCTTAAAGGCAACCCTAATAAAAGCTCCTCTACTGAGAAAGGCATGGTCCATAGTAAAAAAGACGCCATTCTTTGCCGTACTAACGCGGCGGCTATGGCGCAGTTGTTAACCGGTCTAAAGTTAGGCCACCGTGTGGCGCTACAAGCTGATACCGAGCGTATGCTAAAGTTCTGCCAAGCGGCAGAAAACCTCAAAAACGGTAAATCTGCTTATGGCGTGCCAGAGCTAGCGTATTTCTATAACTGGTCGGATGTGCAAGAGTATTCAGAAACCAATGAGGGCAGCGATCTAAAAACTTTGGTTAAATTGGTCGATGATCATGGCACTAGCGTCTTGACGCGCGCGGTGAATAGTTTAACTCGTGTTGAGAACGCCGATTATGTCATCTCTACCGCACACAAAGCCAAAGGGCTTGAGTGGGGAAAGGTACAGCTCGATGATGACTTCTATTATGATGTCACGACCAACGGCATTAAGATTAGCCCTGAAGAATTGCGTTTGCTCTATGTTGCTTGTACGCGCGCCCAGAATAATTTGGACATTCATAATATTAAAGACTTGATATCAGGATTGCAGACAGGGAAAAAAGTGATTTATGGGTCTTAAGTTTAGCTTTTATAATTTCAAGTATGAAGCTCAGATGAGCTAGGGAGTTTCTTCTCTACCATCCCAATAGCGAATATATTTAAAATAAGCAAACAGCCCAATAACACCTGCAATACACCAGCCAAGCTCTGCCCACCACATAAAGGGATCTTGAATATAACGACTTTCAAATAGACCCCAACAGTTCCGAGTCAAAAAACTATACCCACCTGATAATATGGCCGTAAAGCACATCAGTACAAATATAACTTTATAGCCTATCCATTGTAAATCTAGTTCGTCTTCTAGCTCAGATTTTTCACAACATATTAATTTTTCTTTCTTCATAAATCTATGATGGATACCTGTATACATTAAAGCTAAAACCCACCAGCCCATTATCCTTGCAGTAGTATACAAATAACTAAAGTTCCCACTTCCTATCCCTCTAGCATAGCTATTAGGATCTAAAATGTGCGCAATACCTGCAAAAAAACCTAATGACAATATAAAAATTATACTAAAGTTATCAAACACTCTACCTTTCCAAATAGTCCTATGTTTTCTTTTGCGGTTATATAGAGATATAAATAAATAGAATATTATTATAGGAGTTAAGGGTAGCCATATTTCCATCATGTGCTTATTACCTCCTTATGAATGTAACTATATAAAAAACAATAGCCTCTCAACTGAGAAGCTATTATTTTTATCTTAAAAATTTTACTCTTGCCAAATAATAGGAACCTCAGTGTCAGCTTCCTGATTAAAGTTTAGCTTAAATGTACGGGTAGCCGCTTTTGGTTTTGGCATAATTAATAGCTTCCACGTTTTACTGGCTCCTGCTGTTAAGTCAGAGCCTGTATAACTATCCCCTTCAATACTATCAATATCATTGCCTGAGAACTCAATATAGTAAGTTCCAACAGCATCAGGAGCAGTAATGCCTCGTAATTGGATAGTATGAACAACGCCCGCTTTTAGATTATCAATCTTGAATGGCCCTACCGAGCGAGCTGGCGCACTCATTGAATGAATCAATTGACCATTAACAAATAAGGCAAAAGTATCATCGTTAGCTGAGCCATTATCACCAAATGTAATGGCTATATCGCTCTTCAATACTGTCAAATAAGCCGTGTTACTTTTTTCAAGACCTGTTTGATCCTTATCAACAGTGACAAAAATATCTCCTGAAATTGCTTTTTGTGGCACTGTCAAACATAGTTTTTTACTGCTTGCAGTTGAAGGAGTCAAGATGATGTCGCCATCTTCACCCATTAAATGAACTCTATTGTCAGCATTATTATTACTATAACCTGAACCAATAACACATAACTGATCGTTCACTGCTACCGTATCGGGCTCTAGTTTCTTAATAACTAGCTTGGCTGTAAGCTCTAAAACCTCTTCAGGACTTTTGCCTGTGGATGCACCTTGCTCAAAAAAGCTAAATTCGACATTATTTTCTAAGTCTATTAATTCAGACTCAGTTAACGTAATACCAGCTTGTCGACCATTGGCACTAATACCAGATAGAGTAGTTGCGATACTCGTGCCAAACCCGTTATCTCCTATAGCATAACTATTAGCTACTTTTTGTAACCCTATACCTTCGAACTTAATCGTTACAGATCCATCTTCAACATCATGGGCTAAAGGTGTAAAGCTAAATACCTCTAAAGGCCATACGACATCAAATTCAATTTTGGCAGGGACAGTTGATAGATCAGCTACTGCTAATGATATATTTCTAGATACTAAACCAAATTTTATGACATCATAGCCTAAAGAGACAGCATTCACGTAAGGAACTGCTTTTAAACCAGCTTTTATGATGATCTGCTTAGCTATTTCTTCACCTACATCAATACTTAGTTTTTTCTGAATATACTTACTTAATGGACCATTACTAAAAAAATCACGTAAAATAAAGGTCGCAATTTTTTCACCTGATCTTTTCACCTTTTCTTCATCAGACAAACTAGAGTTATTTAAATCATTATAAATAGTATCAATTAATACTGGAGAAGCAGCGACTATAAGCACATAGAGTTCAGAATCATCAATTCTACTTCCAATAAACTTTTGGACAATTGGAACAGCTATACGCTCAACAACTGTTCTAGTCATCACATAGCTACCAGCCCTCGAAGCACCTGCATCTATACTACTGCTACTTTTAGAAGCAATCTTGACCCCTGCCGTCAATCCCGTAGACTTAAACTTGGGAGATTTTGATTACGCAGCCTGACGATAAGAGTCAAACCACATCTGTCTTGGCGATTTATAGCCCAAACCCTTTTGAATTCTAGTCTGATTGTAGTACAGCTCGATGTATCTAATAATATCGTTGATCGCTGCAAATCTAGTCTTATAATCCTGATGATATACCAGCTCGTTCTTTAAAGTGCCCCAGAAGCTTTCTATTGGAGCATTGTCGAAGCAATTACCTTTAGCGCTCATAGATCCTGTAAACTGATGCTGTTTAATGATCTTATGGTAGGCATGGCTGCAATACTGGCTGCCTCTGTCAGAATGGACTATTAGTTTTTTGGCAGGTCGTTTGTTTTTGATTGCCATGTTCAATGCGTGACAGACCAAATCTGCGGTCATGCGTTTGTTGATCGCATAGCCGACCAGCTCTTT